>NZ_JBCPWN010000016.1:0-133074 GCF_039581415.1 Comamonas sp. F1-6 | reverse complement strand
CGATGCTGACCTCGTGCCCGCGTGCGCGCAGCTGCTCAACCACGGCGGCATCGAAGGACGGCTCCACGGCCACTCCCTTGCCGCCGGTCACGCGCCAGCGCGGTGCATCGGCCGCAGCCTGCGGGTTCTGGCCGTAGCGCAGCACGCGCAGGGCCATCTGCAGATGGCCCTGGCTCTGCATCGGACCGCCCATGACGCCGAACGCCATTTGCGGCGTGCCGTCGGCATGCATGGCAAAGGCCGGAATGATAGTGTGCGAGGGACGCTTGCGCGGGCCGACCTGGTTGGCATGACCGGCCTCGGTGGTAAAGCCATGGCCGCGGTTCTGCAGGCTGATGCCCGTGCCCGGCACGACCACGCCCGAGCCGAAGCCCATGTAGTTGGACTGGATGAAGGAGACCATCATGCCGCTGGCATCGGCCGCCGCCAGGTAGACCGTGCCGCCGGGCCGGGGCGCGCCGCAGCCCGGTGCACCGGCCAGCTTCGGATCTATGAGACTGGCGCGTTCGCGCAGGTAGTCGCGGTTCAGCAGTTGGGCGGGAGTGACGCGCATATGGTCGAGGTCGGCGTTGTACTGGTGCAGGTCGGCAAAAGCCAGCTTCATAGCCTCGATCTGCAGGTGCACGCTGTCCACGCCGTCCAACGGCTGCGATCCCGCGCCCAACTCGTCCAGCATGCCCAGCGCCATCAGCGCCGCAATACCCTGGCCGTTGGGCGGGATCTCGTGGATAACCGAATCGCCGAACTTCTGCGACACCGTGCCCACCCAGTCGGCCTGGTGCGCGGCCAGATCTTCCTCGCTCATCACGCCGCCGCAGGCCCGCGAATGCTCGACCATCTTCCTGGCCAGTGCGCCGCGGTAAAAGGACTCGCCCATGGTCTCGGCAATCTCTTCCAGCGTGCGCGCATGGGCTTCGCTCCTGAACACCTCACCGGCCCGGGGAGCGCGGCCACCAGGCAGAAAGCACTCGGCAAAGCCGGGCTGGTCGCCCAGCTTCTTGCCACCCAGCTCCCAGAGCGTGGCAATCGTGGGCGAGACCGGGAAACCGTTGCGCGCATAGTCGATGGCGGGCCGGGCCACCTGCGTGAATGGCAGCTTGCCGAAGCGCTTGGACAGCGCCACCCAGGCCGACACGGCGCCGGGCACGGTCACGGCATTCCAGCCCTTCTCCGGTATGCCGCCCAGCTGGGCAAAGTAGTCGGGCGTCCAGCCCTCAGGCGAGCGGCCCGAGGCGTTGAGGCCGTGCAGCTCCTTGCCGTCCCAGACGATGGCAAAGCCGTCGCTGCCGATGCCGCAGCCCGTGGGTTCGACCACGGTCAGCGTCATCGCCGCGGCCAGTGCCGCATCCACGGCGTTGCCACCAGCCAGCAGCATGGAGAGGCCGGCCTGGGCGGCCAGCGGCTGCGAAGTGCTGACCACATTGCGCCCCAGCACCGGCGAGCGGTTCGAAGCATAGGGAAGCGTCCAGTCCTTGATGAGGTTGGTCATATTTAAGTCCGATCAGTGATTCATGGGCGCCGCGCTTAACACTGACACGCCCCAGGCCAAAGGCATCGAGCAAGGGCCGCCTCACGGCGGGAAGCGCCTAGCCGAGGATGCCGTCCCCCGGCGCAGCCGCACAGGGGGTTGCATATGTCATTCCAAAGTAATGTGGTTGTCCCTGATGACCTTGGCCCAGCGCGCGCTGTCGGCCTGCACCATGGCCGCGAACTGCGCGGGCGTCTGCGGCTTGGCGGGCTCCACGCCCTGCTTGGCCAGGCTGGCGATCACCTCGGGATTCTGGATGGCGCGGTTGAAGGCCTGGTTGATTCTTGCAACCAGCTCGGGCTTCATGCCGGCCGGGCCGTAGATGCCGAACCAGGTGACCGAGGAATAGCCTGGCAGGCCGGATTCGGCCACCGTGGGCAGATTCGGAGCCAGCGTGCTGCGCCTGTCGCCGGTCACGGCCAGGGCGCGCAGGCGGCCGCTGGCCACATGGGGCATGCCCGTGGGGATGGAATCGAACAGCAGATGCACCTGGCCTGCCGCCAGATCGGTGATCGACTGCGCCGTGCCCTTGTAGGGCACATGGGCGAGCTGTATGCCGGCCTGCGCGGCAAAGGCGGCGGTGTTCAGGTGCACGATGGTGCCATTGCCGCTGGTGGCGTAGTTGAGCTTGCCGGGGTTGGCCCTGGCATAGGCAATCAGCTCCTGCACGCTCTTGACCGGCAGCGAGGGCGTGACCAGCAGCACGCTGGCTGCATCGGCCGTGTGGGCGATGGGACTGAAATCCTTGTCCGCCTTGTAGGCCAGCCTGGGCATCAGATGCGGCGAAATCGCATGCGTGCTGCTGGTGGTGAACAGCAGGGTGTAGCCGTCGGCCGCCGCCTTGGCGGCCTCGGCCGTACCTATGGTGCCGCCGGCGCCGGGCCGGTTGTCTATGACCAGTTGCTGGCCCAGCTCCTGCGATACGCGCTGCGCGATCACGCGTGCCACCAGATCGGTAGCGCCGCTGGCCGGAAACGGCACGATCACGCGCACCGGTCGGCCGGGCCAGGCGGCCTCGCCCTGGGCCAGGGCCGGAAAGGCCAGCAAACCACCGGCCACGGCCGCAGCGGCCTGAAGCCACTGGCGGCGCGTCGTTGAAACAGTAAACCGTGCCCGCATGGCAACTCCTGCAGAAATGGAGGGCTGGCCGCTGCCTGGCGACCATCGAACGGGAGATCTTAGAAAACCGGGGCATTTGCCGCTATCGGCAAATTTGCAAGTCATCGTTGCCAAAACAGCAAACCGAGCACAATGGCGCTTTGCTCTCACCGACTGTCATGCCCGAGTCCCGCCATTTGCTGCTGCAAGACACCGCGCTGCGCTACTTCCACGAAGTCGCGCAATGCGGCTCGCTGAGCGAGGCTTCGGCAAGGCTGCATGTGGCGGCCTCGGCCATCAGCCGACAGATTGCGGCATTGGAGGCGCGCCTGGGCACGCCGCTGTTCGAGCGCCACCCGCGCGGCATGGTGCTCAACGCCGCCGGCGAGATCCTCGCCGATCATGCGCGCCGCGCGGGGCTGGACGCGGAGCGCGCGCTCGACGAGATCAAGGCCTTGCAGGGCCTGCGCAGCGGCAAGGTGCGCATCGCCAGCTCCGATGCCTTCGCCAGCGAATTCCTGCCGCGCCTGTGCGCGGCCTTCCAGCGCGAGCACAGCGGCATCGTCTTCGAAGTGACGGTGCTTCCCACGCACGAGGTTTCCGGTGCCGTGCGTACCGGCACGGCCGACATAGGTCTGTGTTTCAGCCGGGCCCCCGAGCCCGGCATCGCCGTCGCCTGCCGCGTGGCCGCGCCCGTGCTGGCGCTGGTGGCATCCGGCCATGAACTGGCGCAGGAGCGCAGCGTGGCACTGGCAAGGCTGGTGCGCTATCCGCTGGCATTGACGCCGCCCAGCACGGCCGTGCGCCAGCTGCTGGATGCAGCCTGCAGCCGCCAGGGACTGATGCTGGCGCCGGCCCTTGAGAGCAATCACGGCAAGACGCTGCTGAACTTTGCGGCCCAGGGCACGGCGGTCGCCGTGGCCAGCGAAATCGCCGCCCGCGACATGGTGGCCACAGGCGCGCTCGTGGCCGTGGCGCTCAGCGACCGCGGCATGGATCTGCGCGATATCGAGGTTCAGACCCTGGCCGGCCGCACGCTGCCACATGCGGCACAGTCCTTTCTGGAACTTTTGCAGCTGCGCCTGCCCGCCGCCTGGTGAAAAGACGGCCGAAGACCTCGGCTCAATCCGCCTTGGGGCGCAGCACCAGCCAGAGCGACAGCGCAATCAGCCCGCCACCCATGGCATGAGCGATGGTCAAGGACTCATCGAGCAGGGCCCAGCCCCAGAGCACGGCAAACACGGGCACGATAAAGGTCACGGTCAGCGCCTTTTGCGGGCCTTCATCGGCAATCAGCCGGAAATACAGCACATAGGCCAGAGCCGTGCTCAGCAGGCCCAGCAGCGCCACATTGCCCCATGCCAGCAGCGGAGCGGCCTGCAGCCTGGCCAGCATGCCGGGCTCCAGCGCCATGTCGATGAGCAGCGCCGGTGTCAGCACCATCAGCGCGCCCAGCTGGCTGATGAAAACGGCAGCGCGCGTGTCCACAGAGGCATTGGCACCCGCAAGCCTGAGCGTCAGATAGCTGGAAAACGCATAGCAGACCGTGGCCACAAAACAGGCCGCCATGCCGCCCAGCACGGCTGCGCCGAGATCCAGCGGCCCGGCCTGGGCCAGCACCGCCACACCGCCAATTCCGAGCAGCACGGCAGCCACACGCGCGGGCGTGATCGCCTCGGCAAACACCAGCGCTCCCACCACGGTAGCAACCAGTGGCGTGGTGGCATTGAAGATGGCGCTATAGCCCGATGGCAGCACCTGGGCCGCCAGCGCGTACATGAGAAAGGGGATGCCGGAATTGATGACACCCAGCCCCAGCAAGGGCCAAAGATAGCGTCCTAGCCTGGGCCGGTAGCCCATGGCAAACAACGCCGCGCCAAGGCCCAGCGCCGAAAACAGGCCGCGTCCCACGGCCGTGGGCACGGCCCCCAGATGGGGTACGGCCACGCGCATGAATAAAAAACTGCCGCCCCAGAGGGCGGCCAGTGTCATGAGTCGGATCAGGCTGGCTACAGACATACAGGACATTGTGCACAGCACCGGCCTGCACGCCTGTCACAACTGCCGAATGCCAGGATCAGTGAATCTGCACCAGCACATCGTCCAGCGTGGCACCGGCCTCTTCGGGCACCGGGCGCGTGAGCTGCGGCACCTTGTAGATGCTGGCATCGGCATGAATGAGGCCTATGTCATAGCGCTGGCCGGCCAGATAATCGCCCACCGACTCCAGCACGATGGGGCTGCGATGCAGATGCTCGGTGGCCCGCAGTTCGTCGAGCGAGAGCCAGACGCTGCGCACGATGCCGTCGTCCAGATGGCGCTGGGCATGGTGCATGCCCAGATCGCCCGTAAAGGCAAAGCGCAGATAGGTGATGTCCGAGCCCGTGCGCGTGCGCACAAAGCGGTTCATGTAGATGCCGACCAGAGCCGTGGGCGTGAAGCTGTAGGCCGTCTCTTCCATGACCTCGCGCACACAGGCATCGACAGGGCTTTCGGAAGGGTCGAGATGACCGGCCGGCGTGTTCAGACGCAGTCCATCCGCCGTTTGTTCTTCCACCAGCAAAAAACGGCCATCGCGTTCGATGATGGCCGAGACAGTCACATTGGGTTTCCAGCGATTGGGCATGGCGGGCATTATCCTTGTCCCAACCCGACGATGTGTCAGATAAATCCCACCATATAGAGCGCTCCTTCGCCGTAACTGGCCAAATGTTGTTGCTGCGCAGCATTTGTCACGGATTCGACCACATAGCCTTGACGCTCCCAGTAAAGCCGGGAGTCCTGCACCGAAACCAGTGCCGTGCGCTGCACGCCGCGCGCTCTGGCCTGTGTCTTCAGGACCTGGACCATCCGCTGCGCCAGGCCCTGGCCGGCTGCAGCCTCGGACACAGCCATATCGTGCAGATAGAGCACGCTGGCGTCGTCATATTCGGTAAAGTCGCCGTTGAGCGGCGTGATGGCTCCGGGGCGCGACCAATAGGCTGCCAGATAGGCCACCAGCTCGCCGCCCTGCTCTGCCGCCCAGGAACAATGCCCGGCCGTCCGCAAACGGCGCACAAACACCTCGCGCGGCTCCGAAAAGTCCGCACCATAGCAATGCTGCTGTATGCGCATCACGGCATCCACATCGTCCGCGCCCAGCGCACGCAGCTGAATTGGCATCGACCCCGTCATCAAAAACTCTCAAATCAATAGCTGTCAACGCTTATCAGTCAATGGCTGACGGCCAATTTCAATCAAAATCTGGCACATAGCTTAGCAAGCCGTTCATCTCGCAGCAGTCTGTAGGCGCTATCGCAATGGTAATGATTCTCAATTGGAAACTCAGCGCCATCCTACCTACCATTCATTCATCGCTCAGGGAGAAACAGATGACACGCTTGATCAAGACATTGCGCCAGAACCAGCTCACGCTGACCAAGACCGCCAGCTACTACGTGATACACATCACCGTCGCCGCCTGCGTCGCCTATGCCGTGACCGGCAATCTGATTGCCTCGCTGACGCTGAGCCTGCTCGAACCAACGGTCCAGGCCTTTGCCTTCTTCTTCCATGAAAAAGTCTGGGAGCGCCGCCTGAAGAAACGCGAGCAGCAAGCGCTTGCCGGACAGGCACTGAGCGCCTGAGAGCCGTCTATGAACGCCGACCAGCCCACCACTTTTACGCAATGGCTGCTGCAGTCCCTGGCCATGCTGGGCGACTGCAACGGCTATCTTCATGATCTGTAGAAATCATGTGAACAAGCCTTTTGATAAGCCATGGGTAAATATTGAATATCCCAGACTCTTTGTGAGCTTCTGATCATTCGCGCCAGAAAATCATCCGAGCCTGACTCTCCGGCATCAGAAAATACTGTGGATAAGTAATGCGGAAGATGCCAATTCGGACTCGCTCCCATGGGTTTGCGGCTATTTGCCAAACCGGGCCCAAGGCCAACAATGGCCGGGAATCCAAGGAGTTCCCATGCAGCTTGCAGACCGCCAGACATCCGCAGACCTCGCGCGCCACGACGAACAATGGCTGAGGGCCCACTGGATGCCGTTCACCGGCAACCGCAACTTCAAGGCCAGGCCCCGCATCATCACGGGCGCACAGGGCGCCTACTACAGCGATGCCGATGGCCGGCGCATTTTCGACGGCCTCTCGGGCCTGTGGTGCTCGGGGCTGGGCCATGGGCGCCCCGAGATCGCCGAGGCCATTGGACAGGCCGCGCTGCAGCTCGATTACGCTCCCGCCTTCCAGTTCGGCCACCCGGCCTCGTTCGCGCTGGCCAACCGCATCGTGGCGCTGATGCCCCAGGGGCTTGAGCATGTGTTCTTCACCGGCTCGGGCTCGGAAGCAGCCGACACCTCGCTGAAGATGGCGCGCGCCTACTGGCGCGCCAGGGGCCAGGGCACCAAGACCCGGCTGATCGGGCGCGAGAAGGGCTATCACGGCGTGAACTTTGGCGGCATCTCGGTAGGCGGCATGGGGGGTAACCGCAAGATGTTCGGCCAAGGGGTCGAAGCCGACCATCTGCCGCACACCCAGCCGCCAGCAGGTTCGTTTTTCAAGGGCCAGCCCCAGACCGACGGGCGCGCCCTGGCAGACCGGCTGCTCGATCTGATCGCCCTGCATGACGCCAGCAATATCGCCGCCGTGATCGTGGAGCCCATGTCGGGCTCGGGCGGCGTGGTGATTCCGCCCGCCGGCTATCTGCAGCGTTTGCGCGAGATCTGCACCCAGCACGACATCCTGCTGATCTTCGACGAGGTCATCACGGGCTTTGGCCGCCTCGGAGCGATGACGGCGGCCGAAGCCTTTGGCGTGACGCCGGACATCATGAATATCGCCAAGCAGGTCAGCAACGGCGCCCAGCCGCTGGGAGCCTGCGTGGTCACGCCCGCCATCTATGAGCAGTTCATGGAGGCAGGAGGGCCGCAGTACATGCTGGAATTTGCCCACGGCTATACCTATTCGGCCCATCCCGTGGCCTGCGCGGCAGCCATCGCGGCACTGGATCTGCTGCAGCGCGAAGACGGCCCGGGCCGCGTGCGCGCACTGGCCCCCTTGTTCGAGCAGGCCGTGCACAGCCTCAAGGGCGCCAGGCATGTGCTGGACATCCGCAATATCGGCCTGGCGGCTGGCATCACGATCGCCCCCCTGCCCGGCGAGCCCGCCAAGCGCCCTTATGAGATCGCCATGAAATGCTGGGAGGCCGGCTTCTATGTGCGCTACGGCGGTGACACGATTCAGCTGGCGCCGCCCTTCATCAGCGAGCAGGCCGAGATCGAGCGGCTGATCAACGCACTCGGCGATGCGCTGCAGGCCACTGACTGAACTATCAAATCAGTAGCTTCAATCGCTTACCTATAAAGCGATTGAAGCATTTTTCATCCAAATTCAGGAAAGCTGTGCCGCCAGGGCTTCGAATTCGGCGACAGGCACTTCTTCCGCGCGGCGCTGCAGGTCGAACTCGCCGGCAAAGCCCTTGGCTTCCAGCCACTTGCCCAGGGTGTTGCGCAAGATCTTGCGGCGCTGGCTGAAAGCGACCTGCACCAGCTCTTCCAGCAACTTGGGATCGAGATCCGCAGGCTGCTCGCGCGGAATCATGCGCACCACGGCACTGTCCACCTTGGGAGGCGGATTGAAGCTGCCCGGCGGCACGAACAGCACATCTTCCATGGCGTAGCGCCACTGCAGCATCACCGACAGACGGCCGTAGGCCGAGGTGCCGGCGTCGGCCACCATGCGGTCGATGACTTCCTTTTGCAGCATGAAATGCTGGTCCTGCACCACATCCACCTGCTCCAGCAGATGAAAAAGAATGGGGCTGGAGATGTTGTAGGGCAGATTGCCGACCACGCGCAGCTTGGCCACGCCCAGACGCGCAGCCAGCGCACGGAAGTCCACCTTGAGCACATCGGACTCGACCACGTCGAGATCGTCGCGCAGACGCAGACGGGCCGCCAGGTCGCGGTCCAGCTCGATCACGGTGAGCTTGCCCAGGCGCTCGACCAGGGGCTGGGACAGTGCCATCAGGCCGGGGCCGATCTCGACCATGGGTTCGCCCGCCTTGGGGTCGATGGCCTGGACGATGTTGTCGATGATGGCGCCGTCGGTCAGGAAGTTCTGGCCGAAGCGCTTGCGGGGAATATGTTTCATGAATGCGAAAGCGGTGCCTGGGCACCGCTTGGAATGAGGGGGAGCTTCGATGCCCGGTGCGCAATGATGACATTACCGGGCACTTCAAGCGGACTGAATGGGCTTATTGGGGCGGCTCGCGGTATTCCACAAAGGCCTTGCCGCGCAGTTCCTTGAGCCAGGTTTCGTAGTCCTGCTCGGCCTTGCGCTCGCGCACCACGTTGCGCACCATTTCGCGCTGCTCGCGCTCGGTGAGCTTTTCCTGGCGGCGCTCGATCAGCTGAATCAGGTGCACGCCGAAACGCGACACCACGGGGTTGCTGATCTGGCCCGGCTGGAGGCTGTCGAGCACGCGCTCGAACTCGGGCACGAACTGGCCGGGCGAGGACCAGCCCAGATCACCGCCATTGCGCGCGCTGCCGTCCTTGGAGAACTCCTGGGCCAGTTGCTGGAAGGTGGCCTGGCCGGCTTCCACGCGACGCTTGTAGTCCTCCAGACGCTTGGCCGCCTGGGCTTCGGTCATGCCATCGCCTACGGTCAGCAGAATATGGCGGGCGTGGTTCTGCGTGATGTATACAGGTGCTCCGGCCTGAGATTTTTCCAGCACCTTGAGCACGTGGAAACCTGCGCCCGAACGAAACGGACCGACGATGGCACCGACAGCCGAATTGCCCACCTGCTGAGAAAACAGCTCGGGGTAATCGCTCATGGGGCGCATGCCCATGGCGCCGCCACCCTGACCGTTGGGTACATCCGAAAATTCCCGCACGGCGGCGATGAAGTCAGGATTCTTGCGCGCCGCTTCTGCCGCCTGCTTGGCCTTGGCCTCGCGCTCCGCCACCACGGCAGGGCTGGCATTTTCAGGCACGGTGATCAGGATGTGGCCCAGATTGGCTGCGGCACCCGCAGCCGCATCGCCTGGGCGCTTCTGGTCCTTGAGATAGCGATCGATGTCTGCTTCCGCGACCTTGACGCGACCGTCCACATCACGCTCGCGCACACGCTGCATCAGCATCTGGTTGCGGATCTCCGAACGGAACTGCGCTTCGGAAATCCCTTCGGCCTTCAGGCGCGACACCAGGCCGGCCTTGTCGGTATTGTTCTGGCGCGCCACATTGGCCACGGCCTGATCGACCGTCATGTTGTCAATGTTGATGCCCGTGTCCTTGGCTTCCTGCAACTGCACGCGCTCGACAATCAGGCGCTCCAGAACCTGGCGGGCCAGCTCGCTCTGGGACGGCAGCTGCCCGCCCTGCTCGGTCACGTTCTGCGCAACGCGCGCCATGCGCGCACGCACTTCGTTATTGGTGATGGGCTCGGAATTGACCACGGCCACGATGTAATCGGCCGAGCGAACACCCTGTGCGGCTGCCGGAGCCTGACGCCCCGAGGGCTGGGCCGTAGCCTCCAATGCACGCGAGATGGAGGAGTCATTGCCAGCCTTGGCCTTGCTGCCGGGACTCTTCAGGCCCTGGGCCTGCACACCGGCAGCCATTACAGCCAGTGCCACGGCAACAGCACATGCATTGGATGTCTTGGAGAAAAAACGCATGAAAAAAGCCTTGATTAATCGTAATTGGTAAAGCGGCTGGGCGGAGTCACCGCCTCACGCAAATATTGGTAGCGCGGCACATTCTGCTTGAGACTGGAGGTGGGGTCGGCACCAAAGCTCAGGCGCGAGAAGCCCACGAACTCCATCTGGAACAGCAGACGCAGATTGGACTGGATGACCGAGCTTTGCAGACGCTCCAGCACCACACGGCCAATCCAGCAGCAACCGTCGTATTCGAAGCCGACCACGGTATCCACCAGCTTGTTGTCCTTGATGGAGTAGTTGAGGCGGCCCACGGCATACCAGCGGCCACCGCCCTGGCCGCGACCGGCGCCCAGATCCTTGCCCTTGTCACCCCAGAGGTCGTTGATGGGCCATTGCCAGCCCACGTCCACCAGCTCGCTGGACGGCTTCTTGGTGACCGTATCCAGCTGCGTGCGGTAGCCGATGTTGAAGGTGCGATAGTTGCCCGGACTGTAACGCGCCGTGGCCGTGGTACGGACCGTGCGGTTCAAGTCCTTGTTGTACTGGGTCGTACCTTCCAGCGACCATTTGTCGGTCCAGTTGAAGGCAGCACCCAGCAGAATATCGGACAGCTTGCTGGTAGCAGCCACCTCACCGGGCAGCAGCACGCGCTGATCTGACAGGCGAACGCGCTGGGCCACGGCGAACTTGAGCTTTTCCGCACCGCTTTCAGGGTCGATGAAGCGCGAGGTCGCGCCCAGCGTCATCAGATGGTTGTCGGCAATGCGGTCCTGACCGACATAGTCGTTCTCGGAAAAAATACTCGCGAAGTTGAAATCGCTGCGACCCGTATCGTAGAGCGGCAGCATGCTCTGATCGCGATAGGGCGTATAGGTATAGAAGGCTCGGGGTTCGAAGGTCTGCAACAGATTCTTGCCGAACCAGGAGGTGTCGCGCTCGAAGACCAGGCCGCTGTCCAGGCTGAAGGTGGGCAAGGTCCGGTTGGCGCTCTTGCTGCCGTTGCTCATCAACTGATCGGTCTGATACATGGAGGTATGCAGCATCAGCTTGGGCGTGATGAAGGCGCCGGGAGACAGGAATGGCCGGCTCAGCTGCGCCTGCACATAGCTGCGCTGGCCGTTGTTGCCGACCTGACCCGTGATGGGGCGAATCAGCTCGAAGCGTGTGGTGTCGGCCACCACGGAGAAATCCAGCCCATGCGGCAGGTCCAGCGGCGTGTAGCGGTACTGCAGCTGCGGCACCATGCTGTAGGGCGGCGCAATCGGCGAAGTCACATCCTGCTGCACTTGATAGCGCAGCACATTGAGGCTCAGCACCCCATCGCCCTTGGCCCAGCTCAGATTGGCCGTGCTGGGCAGCAGGCGCTGGCGCAGCGCCACGGGAGCCAGGCGGAAGTCGCGCCAGTAATCACCGTCGCTGACGCGGCTCAGATTGAGGTTCAGCCCCAGACCGCCGACCGGCGTGTCGAAGCTCGCACGATGCTGCCAGGAATAGCCCCAGCGATCGCGGTTGCGCAGATTGTCTCCCAGCATGTAGCTGGCATAGGTCTCGCCCGAGTAGCTGGGCTCCAGATAGCGGAACTGCCCCGTCAGGTTCACGCCGCGCTTGGTCATCAGCGAGGGCGTGATGGTCATATCGCGATTGGGTGCGATATTCCAGTAATAGGGCTGCGAATACTCGATACCGCCAAGCTTGTCCATGCCTATCATGGGCGGCAGCAGGCCCGATTTGCGCTTGTCCGAGAGCGGAAAGCTCATGCGCGGCACGGGCAGGACAGTCACACCCTTGAACTTCAGGGACGCACCCTCGGCCACCCCCACCTCTTCGGCCATGTCCAGATGAATGGTCTTGGCCTCGAGCACCCAGCTCGGCTCCCAGCTGGCCTCATCATCGCGCTGGCAGGTGGTGTAGGTGGCGTCATGGACGACCGAACGATCCTTGTCGATGAAATCCACTCGCGAGGACTCGCCATGGCCACCCGTGGCCAGAAAGCGATAGTTGGCGTTGTCGAACTGGCCCTTGAAGGCATCCATCTGCAGATCCAGCGCCGTACCCTCGTAGACATTGCCGGCCTGGTTGATGTGGACCGAGCCCACGGCGTTGATCCTGTCGTCCGGAACCGCATAGTCGAGCTTGTCCGCGCGGATCATGGTGTCGCCGCGGCGCAACTCTGCCCCGCCATGAACCGAGGCCTTGAGATCGGGCTGACCGGACAGACTGTCACCTTTGATATAGATGGGCTGCTGGTCACGCACTTCCTGAGGATAGCTCTCCTGCAGCGCGCTGCTGGACTTGAGCTCCAAGGCTGGCAGCTCGCCCGCGACGCTGGAGGAGGACGATCCGCTCGCTTCGGCCGACTGGGCATAGGCCTGCATGCCAGCACCCGCCCATGCCAGTGCCACAGCCCATGCCAGAGGACGAATCACCGGCCGAGCAGTCCCCGCACGCGTCGAACGGGCAGGGCAGGCAGGTAGGAAATCTCGCGGATGGGATGGGGATTGCACGATGATCTTGAACGTCAAAAGCGCGCGTGCCCTGGCACACGTCAACAGAAAACCGAGAGCCTAGCACCACTGTCCACAGATGCGGCGGCATCGGTTTGTAAAATCCGATTATCCATGACCGCTCCTATCACCCCCACAGTTGGCGTTGCCTGGGCAGATTCTGCCCGCCACGCCGCATTCGACGCCTGGCTGGCACCGCTGGCTCAAAAGCACCAGCTGCTTCCCGCAACCCTGCGCCCCGCTTCGGCCGATGCGAGCTTTCGCCGCTATCTGCGCCTGGATCGCAGCGATGGAAGCAGCCTGATCGTCATGGACGCGCCGCCAGACAAGGAAGATTGCGCGCCTTTTGCCAAGGTTCAGGGCCTGATGAACCAGGCCGGCCTGTGCGTGCCGCAGATCCTGGACTGGGATGCTGTTCACGGCTTCATGCTGCTCAGCGACCTGGGCGGCCAGACCGTCATCGAGGCTCTGAACCCCGAAAAACCCCAGGATGCCGAAGCCTGGTACCGCTCGGCCATCGAGGTGCTGCTGGACTGGCAACTGGCCTCCAAGGCCGGCAATACCGGCAGCTTGCCTCTCTATGACGAGGCCCTGCTGCGCCGCGAGCTGCAGCTGTTTCCCGACTGGTACATCGCCAAGCACCGCCAGTTCACACTGGACGACAAGCAGCAGGCCCTGCTCGGCAAGACCTTCGATCAGATCGTCGCCCACAATCTGCAGGCTCCCAGCGTCTATGTGCACCGTGACTTCATGATGCGCAACCTGATGCAACCTGTGTCCAGCGGCGCGCCGCTGGGCGTGCTGGACTTCCAGGATGCCGTCTACGGCCCCATCACCTATGACATCGCCAGCCTGCTGCGAGATGCCTTCATCAGCTGGGAAGAGGACTTCATCATCGACATCACCATCCGTTACTGGGAAAAGGCCCGCAAGGCCGGCCTGGTGGGAGCCAACAGCGCCAGCGGCTGGGGTGATGACTTCGGCGAGTTCTACCGTGGGGTTGAATGGATGGGTCTGCAGCGCCACCTCAAGGTTGCGGGTATCTTTGCGCGCCTGACGCTGCGCGACGGCAAGCCCAAGTATCTGGCCGATACGCCTCGTTTCATCCACTACATCCGATCCACCTGCAACCGCTACCGCGCGCTGGGCCCGTTCCTCAAATTGATCGACGAGATCGAAGGTATCCAGACGCAGGTGGGTTACGCCTACGGGCGGATGTGAGCACACCCCCTGAGCCGCTTGCGGCTTCCCCCTCTCTGCTTCGCGGAGGGGACGACACCAGCGCTACGGGGCGGCCCTTGCGCGGTGTCCCTAGGTTAGAGGGTGCCAGTTTTACAGGCTGCGAAGCAGCTCTAACCGCAAGTAACAAATATCAATTTCCCCTATGCCGCGCTATCACTGCCCTATTCCACTGCACATCGGCAACGAGCTGGACCTGCCTGCAGGTGCCGCCCGCCATGTGCAGGTGCTGCGCCACCAGCCCGGCGATGTCATCACGCTGTTTGAGGGCCAGACCGGCAACGGTTTTACCGGTGGCGAGTTCCAGGCGACCATCACCCACATGGGCCGCAGCGATGTGGGCGTGCGCGTGGACAGCCACAGCCCCGCCGAGCGCGAAGCCGCACGTGCCGTGCACCTGGTCGTCGGCATGCCCGCCAACGAGCGCATGGACTGGCTGGTGGAAAAAGCCACCGAGCTGGGTGTCGCCAGCATCCAGCCCGTGATGGCGGCACGCAGCGTGCTCAAGCTCAAGGGCGACCGCGCCGACAAGAAGATCGAGCGCTGGCAGTCGATTGCCGTCTCGGCCTGCGAGCAATGCGGGCGCAACCAGGTACCCGTGATTCATGCCCCGCTGTCGCTGGCCGACTGGCTGCGCAGCCAGCAGGCGCCTGCGGCCGATGCGGCGCGTCTGGTGCTGTCGCTGCGCGAGGGCAATCAACCGCTGCGCGCCGCCGCCGGCGATGCCCGGGCAGTCTGGGTGCTGCATGGCCCCGAAGGGGGTCTGACCGCCCAGGAAGAAGACTGGGCGCTGGAGCAGGGCTGGAAACCTGCCAGCCTCGGCTCCCGCGTGCTGCGCGCTGAAACGGCATCTGTTGCCGCCCTGTCCCTGCTGGCCCTGGAGTAAATCAATGAGCAGCTGTCATCTCTCTCTGGCCAAGCCCGAGTTTTATCTGCAGAACTTTCGTGTGGAGGCTCCCGAGCCCAGGCCCGAAAGCATCATCACCCCGCGCCGCCTCGGCTGCATCATCATCAACGCTGCCACAGAGTCCTCTGCAGCGCTCTTGGGACGTACGTTTACAGCTCCTGAAGAAGGAGCACCCGCACTGCCGGTGGAACGGCTGCTGGTGCCGGCCAGTTTCGGTCTGGTGCCGCACTGGGTGAAGTCGGCGTCTGACGGCCGCCTGCGCGCGCTCAAGCTGGTGAATGCAAAAATCGACAATCTGGCCACGGGAACGGCGTTCCGCGATGCCTGGCTGGCCGGCCAGCGCTGCATCGTGCCGCTGCAGTCCTTTCAGGTCGACGACCTGCGCCCCGGCAAGCCCCTGCCGACCCGTATCACCCGCGTGGACAACCAGCCCATGGGCGCCGCCGGCGTCTGGGCGCGCTGGGTGGGCGAGGACGGCGAGGTCATCGTCAGCTACGCCCTCATCACCATCAATGCCAATGCCCATGCGCTGATGAACCGCTACGGCCAGCCCGGCAACGACAAGGCCATGCCGGCCATCCTCAACGAAGGCGCATACGACGCCTGGCTCAATGCCAAGGTCAACAAGGCCAAGGAGTTTCTGCGCCCCTACCCGGCAGAAAAACTGCGCGCCAATCCCGTGGAAAAAGGCCGCAAGCAGCCGCCACAGCAGTGGTAATCAGGGGGCTGGAAACTGCTGTTCCAGCCACTGCTCGAGCCGCGCAAAAACCGGTGCGGCAAGTTCGGGGCTCTCGTTGAAGATCTCGTGATAGGCCGCCTCAAAGCACTGGGACTGCACCAGACCGCGTGGTGCCTGGGCGGCAAACGCGGCGCTGCCGGCCGGATTGACCAGCTTGTCCTCGCCCGCCCATAGCAGCAGCGTGGGCACGCACCAGGCCGTGGCCTTGGACAGCACATGGCGGCCACCCTCGGCCATATAGCGCGCCAGCCTGGCGCTGATGCGTCTGTGCTGCAGTGCATCGGTGTCATAGGCCAGAGCCACTTCGGGATCATGCGAGAGATGCGCGGACTGCACGCCATTGGCCACGCGCAGATTGGGCAGCAGCCTGGGCAGGCTCGCCACCAGCGCCTTCTGCACACCCGACAGATGCAGGGCCAGCGCCGGCGAGGACAGCACCAGCCCGTCCACATGACGCAGGCCGGACGCGACAAAATCAGCGGCCACCAGTCCACCCAGGCTGTGCCCCAACAGCACCAGGGGCTGATGCCTGGGCATGGCTGCACGTGTGGCATCGAGCACCACGGCCAGATCGTCGAGCAAGCGCATATCGCTGGTCAGGCCGCCCTGCGGCCCGCCCGACAGGCCGTGGCCGTACTGGTCATAGGCCCGCACCGCAAAGCCGAGCTCGTTGAGCCGCTGCGCCAGCACGGCATAGCGGCCGCTGTGCTCGCCCAGGCCATGCACCAGCAGCACCTGGGCACGGGGCTTGACGCCCGGCGCCAGCGGCCAGTCGCGTAGCGCGAGCTGGGTGGCGTCCGATGCGGCCATATGCAGCAGCCGGGGCGTCGTCTGGGTACGGGTATCGGTAGGCGTCATGCACGGTCTCTTCAGCTGGCAAGAGCTTGCAGGATGCAGCCGCCCCCCGCCCGCGTCAACCGTGGCAATCCTCGGCCCGCCTCCGGGAATTCAACACTATCGCCACCAAAAGGATAGCTACCGACGCTTTCTGGAAAAGCGTCAGCGACTATTTTCAATGCCGCGATCAGGCCTGGTCCGGCTCCGTCTGATGGCGGGCCATTGCGGCAATCACCTCGGCCACCGAAGCCGTGAGCTTCTTGGCATAGGGCACATGGAGGAACTCGTTGGGACCGTGGGCATTGCTCTTGGGTCCGAGCACGCCGCAGACCATCATCTGCGCTTTGGGAAAGCCCTTGCTCAGCATATTCATCAGCGGAATCGTGCCGCCCTGGCCGATATAGCCGCAGCCGGCGCCGAAATGGGCCTGGCTGGCGGCATTGAGCGCCTTCTCGAACCAGCCGTCCATGCCCGGCGCATTCCAGCCGCTGGAGCTGGACAAGCCTTCCCAGGTCACCCTGGCCTCATAGGGCGCGTTGTCCTCCAGCAGGGCCTTCATCTCCTGCACGCAGGCTGCGGCATCGACCAGCGGCGGCAGCCTCAGGCTGAGCTTGAAGGCCGTGTAGGGGCGCAGCACATTGCCGGCATTTTGCAGATTGGGCATGCCCTCCACACCGGTCACGCTCAGCGTGGGTTCCCAGGTGCGACGCACCAGGGCCTGGACCGGATCGGTGGTCGTGGGCAGGGACACACGGGCCGAGCCCCCGCAGTCGTAATGCGCCCAGGGAAAGCGCGCATAAGCGTCCTCGCCGAGGATCTCCGCCGTGGCGCGGATCTGCGCCATGCGCTCGGCCGGCACCTCGCAGTGAAAGCTCTGCGGCAGCACGCGGCCGTTCTTGCTGTCCTCGAGACGATCCAGCACCTGGCGCATGATGCGAAAGGACGAGGGCACCACGCCCGAGGCATCGCCCGAGTGCACACCCTCGGTGAGGATCTGCACCTTGAGCGTGCCGCTGGCCATGCCGCGCAGGCTGGTGGTCAGCCACAGCTGGTCGTAGTTGCCGGCACCGCTGTCCAGACAGATCACCAGGCCCACATCGCCCAGACGCGGGCGCAAGGCATCCACATAGGGCAGCAGATCGGCCGAGCCGCTTTCCTCACAGGTCTCGATGATGGCCACGATGCGGGGGTGAGGCACGTTCTGGCGCTTGAGCTCCTGAATCGCCGCCACGCTGGCATAGACCGCATAGCCGTCGTCGGCGCCGCCACGCCCGTAGAGCTTGCCGTCCTCGTACTTGGGCGTCCAGGGACCCAGATCGCTGCGCCAGCCTTCGAACTCGGGCTGCTTGTCGAGGTGGCCGTACATCAGCACCGTGGGACTGGTCGAGGCCTTCTCGGCCGTACCTTCCACCTCGAAGAAGATGACCGGCGTGCGACCCGGCTGCTGAATCACCTCCAGGGTCAGCCCGGCCACTTTTTGCGCTTCCACCCAGGCCGCAGCGTTGCGCAGCACGGTGGCGATATGGCCTTGCTGCTCCCAGTCGGGTGCAAACATGGGCGACTTGGCAGGAATGGTGATGTAGTTGGTCAGCTCGGGGACGATGCTCTGGTCCCACTGCTCGGTGATGTGCTGCAGCGCGTCCTGTGGCTGCAGCAGATTGGTGGGAGTACGTGCGTTCATGGTCGGCTCCTTCAGTGACGGGGCTACGAGCCATGACGGGCCCGCGCCATGCCCGTGATTGTGCGCCAATGCCGGTGCCTGCGCCGCAGGCATTGACATGGCGGGCAGGGTTTAGCGCAATGCCAGCGCCCCCCGCTCCAATTGGAAGCGGGAAACCTCCGTCAGCAGGCTTTCTGCCTGTTGGCGCAGCCCCTCGGCAGCGGCTGCGCTTTCCTCCACCAGGGCAGCGTTTTGCTGCGTGGCCTGGTCCATCTGCATGACAGCCTCGCCGACCTGGGCCACGCCTGCGCTCTGCTCGCCACTCGCTGCGCTGATCTCGCCCATGATGTCCGTCACGCGGTGAATGGCACTGACGATCTCGTCCATGGTGTGACCTGCCTGGTCGGCCAGCGCACTGCCGTCTGCCACGCGCTCCACGCTGGCAGTGATCAACGTCTTGATTTCCTTGGCCGCATCGGCGCTGCGCCCCGCCAGGGCGCGCACCTCGCTGGCCACCACGGCAAAGCCTCGGCCCTGTTCACCGGCGCGTGCAGCCTCCACGGCCGCGTTCAGTGCCAGGATATTGGTCTGGAAGGCGATGGTGTCTATGACGCCGATGATGTCGGCAATGCGCGAGCTGCTGGTGTTGATGTCCTGCATGGTCTGCACAACGCGCGCTACTACAGCACCGCCCTGCCGGGCCACTTGCGAGGCGTTCTGCGCCAACTGATTGGCCGTCTGGGCGCTATCAGCGTTCTGGCGCACGGTGGCGTTGAGCTGCTCCATGCTGGCCGCCGTTTCCTCCAGCGCGCTGGCCTGGCTTTCGGTACGCGCAGACAGGTCGGCATTGCCCTGAGCAATCTCGCTGGAGGCATGCTGCATCTGCACCGATGCGCCGTGCACGCGCTGGACCAGTTCGCGCAGCGCGCCGCGCATGGTTTGCAGATCGGACATCAGGCCCCGGGCCATGCCGCCCGAGCTCTCATCGGTCAGATCGCCATCGGCCACGCGGCGCAACGCCTTGCGCGCATCGGCCGGGTCTCCGCCCAGCTCGCTGCGCAGCGTGCGCACCATCACCCAGAGCAGCGTGGCCGAGATGACCACGGCCAGCAGGGCCAGCAGACCCGACCACAGCTGCATGCGCTGGGCGCTGGCACGGGTGGCTGCATGGGATGCTTCGGCCGCATCGCGGGCCGCCTTGAGCTGTTGCAGCACGGCTTCGCGCAGCTTGCGCCAGGCCGGGGTTTCCCGAGTCTTGAGCGCGGCGGCGGCGGTGTCATAGTCCTCGGCCGCCAGAGTCACGATCTGGTCCTGCGCTTCGGACTGGGCCTGGCGCAAGGCCTGCAGGCTCTTGACGGCGACTTCCATGGCCGTGCCCTGCACGCGCCGGCTCAGATCGTCATAGGCGGCGTCATAGGCCCGACGGGCATTGCCCAGGTTCTGCACGGCCTGCCCGTCCGACGGATCCATCACGATATTGCGCAGTGCCTGGCCCGATTGCAGACCCTGGGCATACAGCTCCTGCAACTGCGCCACCACGGCTTGGTTGTTCCTCAGGTAGTCGTTGAAATCGGACTGTGTGCGGGTCAGTCCCCACTGGCTGCTGAGCAGCGCCAAAACAAACAAGGCTGCAGGCGCAGCCGAGCAAAAAATGAGACGGGAACTAAAACGCATGGCAAGGCGCGCACCGGCCGAAGCGTCGGTGCATTGATTCAGATCAAAAAGAAATAAGCAGTTGATTATGAATCAAATGCTTACATTTTTGCATTACGGCGGCGGCAGCACCCCGCCTTGCCGCAGGAGTGCAACCCTCTCAGATTTAAGAGCTTCCGGCTCTTGTCAGACAAAGAATTCGATGTGAATCGATACCAGATTCATTGCCAATGAACCGCAATTAGCTACTGTTTCAAGAGCAGCAATCAGGCATGCTCGAAGTGGAACACCGCCGTTGTCGCCAACAGATTGGGCAAGCTCCTCACCACCTGACCGTTTTGCAGACCGAAGGAGTCGCGAATGCGCAGGCGGTTCTTGGTGGCCAGCACCTCGAAGTCCTTGTAGGTGCCCACCCGGATATTCGGCGTGTCATACCACTGGTAAGGCAGGCGACGCGTGACCGGCATGCGCCCGCGCAGCACGGAGAAGCGATTTTGCCAATGTGCAAAGTTGGGAAAGGCAACCACGCCTTGCTTGCCGATGCGGGCCGTCTCCTGCAACATCACCTCGGCATTGCGCAAATGCTGCAGCGTGTCGATCTGCAGCACCACATCGAAGCTGTTGTCGCCGAAGATGGCCAGGCCGTCCTCCAGATTGAGCTGCAGCACGTTCACGCCGCGGCGCGTGCAGGCCAGCACATTGGAGTCGTCCAGTTCCACGCCATAGCCCGTACAGCCGCGCTCGCGCACCAGATGCTCGAGCAGCGCTCCGTCGCCACAACCCAGGTCCAGCACGCGTGCGCCCTCCGGCACCAGCTGGGCAATGGCGTTCATGGTGGTCAACTCGGTCATGCGGCTTCTCCTGCGCGTTCGGCGGTGTTCAGTTCTTTGGCAATGCCTTCAAAATAGGAGCGCATCACGCCCATATAGCGTGGGTCATCAAGCAAAAACGCATCATGACCATGGGGGGCGTCGATCTCGGCATAGCTGACGTCGCGGTTGTTCTCCAGCAGCGACTTGACGATCTCTCGGCTGCGCGCCGGAGCGAAGCGCCAGTCCGTCGTGAAGCTCACGAGCAGAAACCGGGCCTTGGCCACGGCCAGCGCCCGGGTCAGATCGCCGTCATGGGAGCGCGCCGGATCGAAATAGTCCAGTGCGCGCGTGATGAGCAGATAGGTGTTGGCGTCAAAGTAGCCGCTGAACTTCTCGCCCTGGTAGCGCAGATAGCTCTCGATCTGGAACTCCACATCCTGGGTGCTGTACAGATAATCGCGCCGATCCGGCGCCGGGCCGCCCCGAGTCGGGTCAGCCCCCTCAGCGAGGAATGCGGGGGCCCTCAGACTGCGGCCGAACTTCTGGTTCATCACGTCATCGCTGAGATAAGTGATGTGACCGATCATGCGCGCGATGCGCAGGCCGCGCGCGGGCACCACGCCATGCTCGTAGAAATGGCCGCCGTTGAAATCCGGGTCGGTGACGATGGCGCGACGCGCCACCTCGTTGAAGGCAATGTTCTCGGCGTTCAGATTCGGCGCACTGGCCACCACCACGGCGTGGCGCATGCGCTCGGGATAGCGCAGCGACCAGGACAGGGCCTGCATGCCGCCCAGGCTGCCGCCCAGCACGGCGGCGAGCTTGCCTATGCCCAGGCGGTCCAGCAAACGTGCCTGCGCATCCACCCAGTCCTCCACCGTCACCACGGGAAAATCCGCACCATAGGGCTTGCCCGTGGCCGAGTTGGTGTGCATGGGGCCGGTAGAGCCGAAGCAGGAGCCCAGATTGTTGATGCCGATGACAAAGAACTTGTCGGTATCGACGGGCTTGCCCGGGCCGATCATGTTGTCCCACCAGCCTTCGCTCTTGGACTGCCCCTCGTAGCTGCCAGCTACATGGTGGGAGGCATTGAGCGCATGACAGACCACGATGGCATTGCTCTTGTCGGCATTGAGCTGGCCATAGGTCTCGAAGGCAAGGTCGTAATCGGCGATGGAACCACCGCTCTGCAAGGGCAGCGGCTCATCAAAATGCATGAACTGAGGTGTCGCGATGAAGGACATATGAAAAAACCCGGCATCGCTAAAAACGAGGCCGGGTCGGTGTACTGTCACTTCGCGGACGGGTCTTTAGCTGGATTTATAAAGCGCCCGCAAGCTTTGGCAAATCGGCGCGTGAAAAGTGCAGTGTACTGCATTCATTGCACCGAACTCAAAAGCAGACTGTCAAAGCTGTCCAAGCCTTTTTAGGCTTGTGCAAATAGCTATGCTTTTGGTAGCTTCACACTTTGGTCAGGAGCGCCGCCACACCCAGCACCAGGAAGATCACGGCGCACACACGGTGAATCGTCTTGATCGGCAGCTTCTTGGTGATCTTCTCGCCAAACCACACCACCGGTGCATTGGCCAGCATCATGCCCAGCGTGGTGCCAGCCACCACCCAGTAATACGACAGAGGGTACTTGGCGGCCAGGCCCACCGTGGCCAGTTGGGTCTTGTCCCCCATCTCGGCCAGGAAGAACAGCATCAGCGTCGTACCGAAGACACCCCAACGCCCGGCGCCATTGCCGGTATCGTCATCGTCTAACTTGTCGGGAATCAGCATCCAGCCCGCCATGAGGATGAATGAAACCCCCAAGATCCAGCGCAGCACATCGGGACCTAGCATCGTGGTGATCCAGTTGCCCACGGCGCCGGCCAGAGCATGGTTGACCAGCGTCGCGGCAAAAATGCCGGCCACGATGGGCAGTGGCTTGCGGAACTTGGCTGCCAGTACCAATGACAGCAGTTGGGTCTTGTCCCCCATCTCGGCCAGGGCGACGATGGAGGTGGATATGAGAAAGGCTTCCATGATGGGGATAGACGGCCGGAGTTGCCAGAACGCATTGATCACGCACCGACTCCGGCCTATCTCTTCATAGGTTTTCTCGGTACGTAATCAATGGTCTCGGCCGGTCGCACCACGCATTGCACGCGGTACCGCATGCGCCATAGGTCACGAGGACCCAAGTCTGTTGACGCATGCATCCGGCAGACGGCTGCCGAACGGCCTACTCCCCAAAGAAAGTAGCCGTCATTCTACATGCTTAACCCTGTAAGACATCTGCGTATTTGGATATTCAAAATTTTGTATTTCAGGGTAACTCCCATCAGGACAATGTTGTTACAAGCACGAAATTTGATCTTTTCGTAATACTACGGCTTCTCTTGTGACTCATAATGCTTGAGTCTTTGTCTGGAAAGCAATTTCTGGATGGGGCAAGTGCGTTAGCGTCTCTAATGTTGTCATCCAAGGCTGACTCCCTAGGGCTCCATCGCGTTTTCAAGTTTTTTCAGGAGTCCAGCATGGGCAACAAGCTTTACGTAGGCAATCTGCCTTATTCCTTCCGCGACCAAGATCTGCAAGACAGCTTCAGCGAATTCGGCACTGTGAACAGCGCCAAGGTGATGATGGAGCGCGACACCGGCCGTTCCAAGGGCTTTGGCTTTGTGGAAATGGGCAGCGATGCCGAAGCACAAGCCGCTATCCAAGGCCTGCACGGCCAAAACCGTGGCGGCCGTGATCTGGTCGTGAACGAAGCACGCCCCATGGAGCCTCGTCCTCCCCGCTCCGGCGGCTTCGGCGGCGGCTTCGGCGGCGGTCGTGAAGGTGGTTTTGGCGGTGGCCGTGGTGACGGCGGCTTCGGCGGTGGCCGTGGCGACGGCGGCTACGGCCGTCGCAATAGCTACTAATCAGTTATTGCCAATAACAAAAAAAAGGATCTTCGGATCCTTTTTTTGTTGCTAAACGTTAGCAATGCGGTTTTCGAGCATTTATTTTTTTCATTGTTCTCCGTCATAATTCCTTTCTCGGGCATTTCCCGTTCACAAGCGAATAAGTGTTCAGGATTTTTTGCATGTTTTCCCATGGATATGCAGTGGACGTCCTGAACTCGATCGCGCCATTGAAGCATTGAGGAGCTAGGAGTTATTAATGGGCAATAAGCTGTATGTCGGCAACCTTCCTTATGGTGTGCGTGACAACGATCTTGAGCAGGCGTTCAGCCAGTTTGGAGCCGTAGCAAGTGCACGCGTCATGATGGAACGAGACACCGGCCGCTCCAAAGGCTTTGGTTTTGTGGAAATGGCCAGCGAAGCAGAAGCACAAGCCGCCATTCAAGGCATGAATGGTCAGCCCCTCGGGGGTCGCAGCCTCGTCGTGAATGAGGCACGCCCTATGGAACCCCGCCCCCCTCGCTCCGGCGGTTATGGAGGCGGCTTCCGCAGTGAAGGCGGTTTTGGCGGCGGTAATCGCGATGGCGGTTACGGTAGCCGCAGTGAAGGTGGTGGCTATGGTCGCGGTGATGGCGGCGGCTATGGCGGTGGTGGTCGCGGCGAAGGTGGCTTCCGCAGCCCCTATGGCTCAGGCCCACGCCACGGTGGTCGCGGCGGCTACGGTGGTGGCAATAACCACGGCGAATGAGCTTCTTTTAACAGCTCAACAATAAAGGCACGATAGCGTGCCTTTATTTATTTTTGAAGACATTCAAATGCATAGTCATTTTCCCAATGTCTTCCACTCAATCCTTTTTTAGATGCCGGGGCTTTCTGGTTTTCCCCAGAGTCAATCTATCCCACAGATAAGCGGGCAACACCCGCATTACGCCGCCGACAATCCTCATCTGCCAGGGAATAATCGCATATCTGGCTTTGCACTCGATAACACGAAAGGCACGCCTTGCGAACTCCTCGGGCGAGAGCAGAAAAGGCATGGAATACGGATTATTTTTCGTCAACGGAGTGTCCACATAGCCAGGCAATAAACTGGTCACAGAGACCCCGGATTTCTGCAACTCAACACGCAGACTCTCACAGTAAGCAATGGCTGCCGCTTTACTGGCCGAATATGCGGCATGGCCAGGCAAACCGCGAATACCAGCCACACTGCAAATACCCACCAGACGCCCGGAGCCGCGTCGCACCATGGGTGCAATGAACGGCTGGAAGCTTGCAGCCAGCCCCATTGTGTTGCTGGCCAGCACCTGCTGCATGACCTCAAGATCCTCGCGCAAGGCGGTATCCACACCCCAGCTGACACCCGCGTTGGCAATAACAACATCAGGCAGACCCTGGCGCTCAAGACAGGCATTCGCAGCACTGCAAGCACTTGCTATATTCGTGACATCCGCACCATAAACGGCGTAGCGGGATGCATCCATTCGCATGGACTGCGCCCATTGCTCCATGAGCACGGTGCGTCTTGCCACCAATGCGATCGACCAGCCACGCTGATAGTAGTACCAGGCCAGGGCCTGCCCAATGCCGCTGGAAGCACCGGTGATATAGACGAGTCCGGCCCCATGCCCTGCCATGATTTACGGCTTTTGGTTGGGCAGGATGACACCCTTGACCCGCCCCTGCATCTGCAGAATCTGATCAAGGTGCGCATACTGCATGCTGTCACCCGTAAATCTGTCATTGCCACGGGTCATGACCACCGCTTTGTTGGTGCTGACGCGCTCGTCATTGGGCCAGATTTGCAGGAACTCGCTCTCCAGCCGCATGGCAGGCAAGGCCTTCTGGGTTGCAGTTGCAGGCACCGGCTCGCGCTGAATGACGGCCTGGCCGAACATCTGGATTTCCGAGCCGTCGCCATTGCTCAATGCCCGGTTGGAGCTGCCCACGGTCTTGCGTCCATCAGGCGTGAAGCTCAGCATGCGTGCGTCGTAGACTTCCAGCGTATCGGTATCGGGAAAGTGCTCACCTGTCGCGCCATTCAGGCGATTTTTGAGGCGGCCCGATGCTTCGAAATTCTTGATGACGAAGTCTTTGAGGAAATAGTCTGGATCGTGCCGCACGGACTTCTCCGCGCCACTGACAATCGGCTTGGGAGCATTGCGCACCAGCCACCAGGTGCCCAGCGCCAGCAGGCCCATGATGAGCACGGGGAGGTACATCGAGGCCTTGTCGCCCACACGGCGCCATTGCCCGCTCATGAGCCATACCCCGAAAGCAGCGCCGCATAAGCACCATTGGCGGCCAGCAGCAGATCGCAGAACTGCCGCACCGCCCCCTCTCCGCCATTCTTGGCACTAACCCAGTCCGCCACATGCGATGCCTCGTCATGGGCATTGGCGGGTGCGCAGGAAAAGTGGCTGCGACGCATGACGGGAAGATCGGGCCAGTCGTCCCCCATGGCGGCGGCCTGCGGCCATTGCAGACCCAGTTCAGCCAGGATGGACTCGGCAGCCGGCACTTTGTCCTCCGTGCCAAAGCGCGCATGTTCAATGCCCAGTTGCTTCAAGCGCAAACGCAGCGGCGCAGAATCTCGCCCCGTCACCACGGCCGGCGTGATGCCGGCCTTTTGCAACATTTTCAGGCCATGACCATCCAGCGTATGGAAGCGCTTGAGGACCTCACCCTCACCCGAGAAGTAAAGGCCGCCGTCGGTCAGGACGCCATCCACATCGAAGAAGGCCACACGAATTCCCTGGGCCTTGAGCAACAGCTGTGGGTCCCATTGCTGACGGGGTGTCAGAGCAGGTCGGTTCATCAAATCACCTTGGCACGCATCAGATCGCGAATATGCACCACACCCTGCAGGCGCTGATTGTCATCGGCCACCAGCACTGCGGTAATGCCATGTTCTTCCATCATGCGTGCCGCAGCCACCGCCAGCAGATCGGGCTTGATCGTCAGAGGCCTGGCATGCATGATGTCCTGCGCCGTGCGGCTGCGCAGATCCACGCCGGCTTCCACACAGCGGCGCAAATCACCATCGGTAAAGATCCCCACCAGCTCACCGGATGCGTTGACCACGGCGGAGCAGCCCAGGCCCTTGGCACTCATTTCGCGCATCAGGTCCACGCTGCTCACATCCTGGGCAACCTGGGGCACATCGACACCACGACGCATCACATCGCGCACATGGGTCAGCAGTCGTCGTCCCAATGCTCCTCCGGGGTGTGAGCGCGCAAAATCCTCGGCACCAAAGCCCCGGGCATCGAGCAAGGCCACGGCCAGCGCATCTCCCATGGCCAGCTGAGCCGTGGTGCTGGCAGTGGGAGCCAGGTTCAAGGGACAAGCTTCCTTGTCGACATGGGTGTCCAGCACCCAGTCTGCATGCTTGGCCAGTGTCGATTGCAGACCGCCGGTCACGGCCACCAGGGGCACGCCCATGCGCTTGATGGCGGGCAACACGCCCGTCAGCTCATCGGTCTCGCCGCTATTGGACAGGGCCAGCACCAGATCGTCCTGTGTCAGCATGCCCAGGTCACCATGACTGGCTTCTGCGGGGTGCACGAAAAAGGAAGGGGTCCCTGTGGACGCGAGCGTCGCAGCCACCTTCCGGCCCACATGCCCGCTTTTACCCATGCCCATGACCACCACACGGCCTGGCAGCTGCAGAATGCGCTGAACCACCGCCGTGAATGCGCCATTGAGGCGCACCGACATCGCACGCAAGGCAGCGGCCTCTATATCCAGGGCCTCACGGGCCAGGTTCAAAGCTCGCGGTGCGTCGATCAGACGCGAATTGGCAGCATCAGAATTCATGCCCGGATTTTAGCCAGCCCATGCTTGCCGGGCAGCGGGCAACACCCCTTTGGCCCGCATTTCAGGCCCGAGCCCATACACTGGCGAGCATTCAAGAACTCAGGCGGCCACATGCAAACTTCCACCAGCGTCAACGACTATCTGCGTGACCATATCCGCACCGTGCCGGACTGGCCTGCGCCGGGCGTGCAATTCCGTGACATCACGCCCCTGCTGCAGGACCCCAAGGTTTTTCGCATCATGACCGATGCCTTTGTTCATCGTTACATGGACCCCAAGCTGCGCCCCGACGTGGTTGCCGGCCTGGATGCGCGCGGATTTATTCTGGGTGCCGTGATCGCCCACGAGCTCAACGTCGGCTTTGTGCCCATCCGCAAAAAAGGCAAACTGCCCTTCACCACGGTGGAGGAAACCTATGAGCTCGAATACGGCAGCGCTACCGTGGAGCTGCACACCGATGCCGTCAAGTCCGGCGACCGCGTGTTGCTGATCGACGATTTGATCGCCACCGGCGGCACCATGATGGCCGGCAAGAAACTGCTGGAAAAGCTGGGGGCTACCGTGGTGGAAGGCGCAGCGATTGTGGATCTGCCGGAACTGGGCGGCTCCAAGCACCTCAAGGACAGCGGCCTGCCCCTGTTCACTCTGGTTGACTTTGCCGGGCACTGAGCAGCCCCGCAACAGCCCTGGATCAGCGCAGCTCTCCGTACTGCGTCGCGCCCAGAGAGCCCAGTCCGGACACGGCAAATTCGCCGCCTTCCTCATGGCCAGAGCCAGGGCCCAGCAATGGCGCCTGGCGTGATGGGCGAACACTCGCAGGCGATGCAGCAGCCATGGCCACCGCCTGCTTGAACGCATCCATTTCCTGCGCGTCAATGGGCTCGAAAGAGCGGCCTGAATGTGCCGCAACCGGAGCATGGCGTGGCGCCTTCATCGGGGGTACGGCCCCGTCAAACTGCGTCTGCGCAAAATCAGGGCTAGCAGCGCTTTGAAGCTGCCCGTTCACGCGCCAGTAAACAGCGTGAACCCCAGCATCCATGCGGGTTCTGGCGAGCTCGGCAATCAATGCCTCGATACGCCTTTGCTGCAGAGCATCCGCAGCGTATGCAGGAGCCAGATCCACCATCACGACAAAGCGCTGGCCGACGTTGTCCAGCGAGAGCACCTTGAACTTGTATCCGGCCGAAAGAATACCGACCCTGACCATGGCTTCGCGCACTATGACGTACAGCTGCTCGCGTCTGGCGGAGCGCTCACGGCGCTGCGACTGACGCGCTACTGGATCATCCTCGTGGTGCGGTGCTTGCGTGCTACCTTCTCGGCGAGGCCCGCGAGAAAACCATCGGAACAGGGACATGAGCACACTCGAACAAGCAGGATTTACAACGAGACACATTCTGCCTCCAGGTCTGGAGCAGCTCGTGACATTTACCGAAATATTAGCCTTTGTCCGACGTGGATCAAGCGCCCAGCCCGGTCGAAATACAAAAAATCTTCACTCAGGTGCTGGCCACCCGGCGACGACTGTCCCCTGCACGGCGGGCCAGCACCTGACCTGCCATGGTCAGCAGCGCCAGGGCCAGAGCAGGCTGACGGTTGGCAATTTCGGAATAACGCAGCGCTGTCAGACACCATAGACGGCTGGGCGCTGCGGCCTGAACCGTGGCCTTGCGTGGTCTATGGGCGAAGAAGGCTCCTTCCCCCACAATCGCCCCCGGCCCCACCAAAGCCAGGCGGATTCTTTCCTTCGAATCCTGGTAATGCACGCTCAGCGAGCCGTACTCCACCAGATACAGATTGCGATCCAGCGCCCCTTCGGCAAACAACACCTCGCTGGCCGCCAGATTGATCGGCTGCAGATACGGCGCCAGCAACTCCCATTGAGCGGCACTGAGCACGTTTTGAGCGGTATCGGTGGCAACCGAGGTCGTCATCGCCTGGATCAGCGCCGACAAATCCTGAGGTGTTGAAGCGAACATAAGCAGTGGGTGGAACGCGAACGCCGCATGCCATCCGGTGGACAAATCCGGATACGCATCCCGGCCGCTCAGGGTAAAAGAAATTCATAGCGCGCCATGGCTCACCATCAACGCAGGCTGAATGCTAAGCGACTCTGACAGTCCCGCCAATCACTTGCGGTGCGGAGTTGCTTTTACTTCCCCAGAGTGTCTGCATCTTCATCCGCGTCAAAACAAAAAAGGATCGATGATTCGATCCTTCTTTGATAGCTTATATCGCTCTTCCCAGTTGGGCTAGCGACATTTTTCAAGGAAATCAGCCGTTGGCGCGCTTTTCCAGGATCTCGAAGGCAGGCAGCTTCTTGCCCTCCAGCACTTCCAGGAAGGCACCGCCGCCGGTGGAGATGTAGCCCACGTCCTTTTCAATGCCGTACTTGGCAATGGCGGCCAGGGTGTCGCCACCGCCGGCAATGCTGAAGGCGGGTGACTCGGCAATCGCCTGGGCGATGACCTTGGTGCCAATGGCAAACTGGTCGAACTCGAACACGCCCACGGGGCCGTTCCAGACGATGGTGCCAGCCTTTTTGAGCTGCTCGGCCAGCAGGGCTGCGGTTTCCGGGCCGATGTCCAGAATCATGTCGTCGTCGGCCACTTCGGAGGCCTTCTTGACGGTGGCCACGGCATCGGCAGCAAAGGTCTTGGCAGTGACCACATCGGTGGGCACGGGCACATTGGCGCCACGGGCAGCCATGGCGTCGATCACGGCCTTGGCATCGGCCACCAGATCGGGCTCGGCCAGGCTCTTGCCGATCTTCAGACCGGCAGCCAGCATGAAGGTGTTGGCAATGCCGCCGCCCACGATGAGCTGGTCCACCTTGTCGGCCAGGCTCTTGAGGATGGTCAGCTTGGTGGACACCTTGGAGCCTGCCACGATGGCGGCCAGAGGACGTGCAGGCGCGGCCAAGGCCTTGTTCAGCGCGTCGATCTCGGCCGACAGCAGCGGGCCGGCACAGGCGATGGGGGCGTATTCGGCGATGCCGTAGGTCGTGCCTTCGGCACGGTGAGCGGTGCCGAAGGCATCGTTCACAAAGATGTCGCAGAGCTTGGCCAGCTTCTGGGCCAACTCGGGCTTGTTCTTCTTTTCACCCACGTTGACACGGCAGTTCTCCAGCAGCACGACCTGGCCGGGAGCAATCTGCACGCCGTCCACCCAGTTGGCGACCAGGGGCACATCGCGGCCCAGCAGCTCGGACAGGCGCTTGGCCACGGGAGCCAGCGAGTCCTGGGGCTTGAATTCACCTTCGGTGGGGCGGCCCAGGTGGCTGGTGACCATCACGGCAGCGCCGGCCTTCAAAGCCATTTCAATCGCAGGCACGGAAGCGCGCACACGCGTGTCTTCGGTGATTTCACCAGCGTCGTTCAGGGGTACGTTCAGGTCGGCACGGATGAAAACACGTTGACCTTGGGCCTTGCCCTGGGCGCACAGATCGGAGAAGCGGATGATGTTCATGCAGCAAAAAAGCGACTCCGAAAGTCGCCCATACAAAGGTTGGAAAACACAAAATCTGCCTGCATTCTAGGGCGATCGCCACTTTCAGGCATCGCTTTTACACGCTTACTCGACTCAAAAACAGGAGCATCCTGCGCGCTCTGTAACTTGGTTTCAAGCCTTTTTATAGACAGCCCATATGAAAACAGGAGCACGCAGCTCCTGTTTTCTCTGGTCTTGGAGCTACCAGCCCAGACCGATATGCAGAGGCAGATAAATCGCCATGCCCAGAGCAATGGTGCCAAGAATGCTGCGCTTGTAAAAAAAATACACCACCGAAGCGGCCAGCGCAGGCAGTCGAGCATCAGCCAGAGTGTTGATCAGCTGACCATTGCTCATCACGATCTCGGGCGCAATCACCGCCGCCAGGGCCGCCAGCGGCGCGTATTTGAGCCCGCGCTTGAGCCAGTCGGGCAGCGGCAGTTCACGCTCGGGGATCATGAAGAAAGCACGCGTGATCAGCGTGATGAGGGCCAGACCGATGCAGGCAACGATGACCCAGAAACTGCTCATCATGACCGGTCCTCCTCATTCTTCACCGCAGGCAGCCGGCTGGCCTGCTTTTGCAGTTGCTCGGCCGTCAGGCCTGCAGCCACCGCAGCTGCGATCGCCACCAGGATATTGAGCTTGAGCGGCAGCGCAAAAGCCGCCACAGCTGCCGTACAGGCCACGATGGAGGCCACCCAGGTTGCTCGGTCCTTGAGCATGGACAGCAACACACCCAACAACGCCAGCACGCCGGCAAAGCCCAGTCCCCAGGACAGAGGAATCTGGTCGGCCAGGAAAATGCCCAGCGTGGACGGGATCTGCCAGGCCAGCCAGTTGGTCAGTGCTGCGCCCCAGAAATAGGGCAGTTGCTCGGGCTGCGGCCTGGCCTCTGGGTAGCGACGCATGAAATTCACGAAAATCACATCGCCGCTGAAATAGGCGACCGCCAAACGGTGACGCAGACTCAGCTTGGCGAAATAGCTGCGCCACATGCTGGACAGGATCACAAAACGCAGGTTCACGCAGATGGCGGTGAACCAGACCACCCACAGCGGAGCCCCCACGGCCATCAGCGGCAGCACGGCCAGCTGGGCACTGCCCGCATAGACAGTCAAACCCATGAGCAGTGCCAGAGGAACGGACAGACCGCTCTTGACCATGGCCACGCCGGTCACCAGACCCCAGGCGGCGATGCCCAGGGCGGTGCCGCCCATCTCCTTGGAGCCGACCCAGAAGAACGGATCCCTGATTATCGATTTCGCACGCTGACCCAGCGTGAACGCCATATCCGTCATACCTCGCCAGCACCCTCGCCCAGTTGCGCGCCTGCGGGCAGCTCGAAACCACGCAGAAAATCGCCTGCGGCCAGACGCTTGCCACCGGCACGCTGCAACAGCGTCATGTTGAGCACGCCACTGCCACAGGCCACGCGCACGCCGCGGGCGTCGGCCGACAGCACGGAGCCGGGCGCGCCGCTGCCTTGCTGGGCCTCTGCTTCCCAGACCTTGATGGCCTCGCCGCCCAGGCTGGTGGCGCCACCGGGGAAGGGGTTGAAGGCACGCAGGCGGCGCGCAATGACTTCGGCGCTTTCGCTCCAGTCGATCAGGCTCTCGGCCTTCTCGATCTTGTGTGCATAGCTCACTCCATCGGCAGGCTGTGGCGTGCGACTGAGACCTCCGCAGGCCGCCATTTCCAGCGCTTCCACGATCAGGCGGCCGCCCAACGCGGCCAGCTTGTCCTGCAGACTGGCCGTGGTGTCGTCTGCGGCTATCGGCAGACGCTCGATCACACACATATCGCCGGTATCCAGGCCTGCATCCATCTGCATGATGGTGACGCCGGTTTCGGCGTCACCGGCCTCGATGGCGCGATGAATCGGCGCTGCACCGCGCCAGCGCGGCAGCAGGCTGGCGTGGATGTTCAGGCAGCCCAGGCGAGGCGTATCGAGCACCCACTGCGGCAGGATCAGGCCATAGGCCGCCACCACCATCACATCGGCCTGAGCGGCATCGATCGCGGCCTTGGCGGCAGCGGCATCTTCGGGATATTTGCCGTCCAGACGCAGACTCAGCGGCTGAGCCACGGCAATGCCATGCTCCAAAGCGCACTGCTTGACGGGAGAAGCCTGGAGCTTCATGCCACGCCCGGCCGGACGGTCCGGTTGGGTCAGCACCAGCGGAACTTCAAAACCTGCAGCCAGCAGACTCTCCAGGGCCACGCGCGCAAATTCGGGCGTGCCGGCAAAAATGACTTTCATGGGACTCACAAATTAAAAAGGCAGCCGCCGGCTGCCAGATGTTCAACGATGCGGCTCTCTGAGGTACATGCTTTCATCGGTAAACATGACCTTCTGCACCACACCTTGCTGGTCTATGTGCACATGGGCACGCCGAGCAAAGGTATTGTCCAGAAAACGGTAGGTCCAGATGTCACCTTTGAAGCTGTAGACCCTCTCGACTATGGCGGGCGGGCCGAACATGCGGTAGACATCATCACGGGTATCCACACCATTGCGCAACGCGAAAAAGTGCGCCGTATCCAGTACCTGCTCCACATGCACCAGCTTGCGCTGGGCATCGAAATCCATGTGATAGACCTGCTGACCGGCCGGCTGCTGGCTATAGAGCAGGCGCTGGCCGCCGTCGGGCAGAGGCACGACCAAAGTGGGCTTGCCCATGCCTTTTTCCACCTCGGCCTGAGGCATGCCGGGCTTTTGCCACTGGGGCACCATGCAACCCGCCAGTCCCGCTGCCAGCAGACTTGCAGTCAACAGCGTTTGCAGGCGAGGCAGGGACATGGACACTCCGATCAGGCCCTCAGGGCCTGCTTCTGGGCTTTGACCAGCTTGGTCTTGATGCGATTGCGCTTCAGCGGCGAGAGGTATTCGACAAACACCTTGCCCAGCAGGTGATCCATCTCGTGCTGGATGCAGATGGCCAGCATGCCTTCGGCGTCGATCTCACGGCTGTTGCCGTTTTCATCCAGGGCCTTGACCTTGACGGCAATGGAGCGCTCCACGCCGTCGTAGATGCCGGGCACGGACAGGCAGCCTTCCTCGCCCAGCTGCTTTTCCTCGCTGGCCCAGAGAATCTCGGGGTTGATCAAGGCCATGGGCTCGTTGCGCTTCTCGGACACGTCGATCACGATGACGCGCTCATGCACATCGATCTGTGTCGCGGCCAAGCCGATGCCCTGAGCGTCATACATGGTCTCGAGCATGTCTTTCACCAGAGTCTGGATGCGCTCATCCACCTGCGCCACGGGCTTGGCGACCTTGTGAAGACGGGGATCGGGGTAGCAGAGGATGGGAAGAATGGCCATGGTGTCTCGGTAAATCTGTCGTTATTGTCCCAACATTTGCTGCCAAACGCTTGGCACGTCCTCAATAAACATTGATCTATCGAGGCCTTGCATCGAGAATTTCGACACATTTGTAAGACTTGTTGGCTGGCTATGCCAAGATCGGCCACAGTGCGGCGACGCGAGGGACGCTGCAGCAAACGAATCCCGCCAGAAGGAACTTCATGACCGCATTTGCCACTGCACGCGCCTTGAGCATTGGAGCCACATTGCTTGCAGCCCTGACTTCGGTCCACGCCCAAAGCTATCCTGTGACCGCCACCCAGCGCTCCACCGCACAGCAAGTCGCTCAGCAAGGCATCCCCGAGAACGAACTGGCGCCCAACGCTCCCGCGCAATACACCGTCAAGCGCGGCGACACGCTCTGGGGCATCTCGGGCATGTATCTGCGCCAGCCCTGGCGCTGGCCCGAACTCTGGGGCATGAACCTCTCCAGCATCGCCAACCCTCATCAGATCTACCCCGGCCAGGTGCTGTATCTGGTGCGCAGCAACGGTTATGCCCGTCTATCGACCACTGCCCCCAACGGCGATTCCGGGGTAGTTCGTCTGTCGCCGCAAACGCGTGAATCGTCACTGAACGACCTGGCTCTGCCCACGCTGCCGCCGCATCTGATCGAGCCCTTCCTGGCCGAGCCGCTGGTGGTGGACAGCCAGGCACTTACACAAGCCCCGCGCATCATCGCCACCCAGGACAAGCGCGTGCTCATGGCCATTGGCGATCGCGCCTATGTACGCAACTCCGGTGGCGCGCTGGTCACCGCCGGCAAGGGCCGGCCCGCGAGCTATCGCATCTTCCGCGATGCCACGCCGCTCAAGGACCCCATCACCGGGGAAATCCTTGGCTACGAAGCCAAGTACCTGGGCAGTGCCACCGTGGCACGTAGTGAAACATTGCTTGAATCCGCGCCAGGCCAGCCTGTACAGACCACGCCTGGAACTGTGGACATCATCCGCTCCAAGAATGAAATCCGCGCAGGTGACCGCCTGCTGCCCTCGCCCGAGCAGCAGTATCTGAGCTATGTGCCCCATGCCCCGCGCCATGCGGTGGATGCCGCCGTGGTCTCCATCTATGGCGACTCGGTGGGCTATAACGCAGCTCAGAATCAGGTCATTGCCATCAACAAGGGAGCCCAGGACGGCATGGACATCGGCGCAGTGCTGGAACTCGTCAGCAAGGGCAATGTCATCGTGGACAAGACCAGCCCCAATCGTGACCGGGTGAAGCTGCCCGATGAGGCCAATGGCTATGCCATGGTCTTCAAGGTGTTTGACCGGGTTTCCTACGCGCTCATCACCACGGCCCAGCGTGGAGTGAATGTGGGCGATGGCCTGCAGTCACCCCTGCCCTGAATGGAGCATGAGCATGGTGTCGTCCCCTTCACAAGATGCGCACCATGCCCTTCCCGATGCCGAAACTCTGGCCTGGCTGCGCCTGCTGCTGACGCCGGGTCTTGGACGCACCACGGCACGCCGCCTGCTGGCCAAAGCCGGCAGTGCAGACGCGGTCTGGCGGCTGCCGCTGTCAACATGGGCTGAATGCGCCACTCAGGCTCAGATCAAGGCTCTGACAGAGCTCCCGACAGACTGGGAAAAACATTGCAGCACCCTGGCTCGATGGCTGGCCTCGCCCGCACCGGGTACCTTGCACACCGTGATCCATCTGGGCAACTCTCAGTATCCGGACTGCCTGCTGCAGACCGAAGATCCGCCCCTGCTGCTGTTTGTCCAAGGTCCAGCGGCACTGCTGGCATCTGCCCGGCCCTGGTTTCCCTACCCCGCCACCCTGGCAATGGTGGGCAGCCGCAATCCATCCGCCCAGGGCGTCATCAATGCGCGCAGCATGGCGCAGGCACTGGCCGAGCAAGGGCTGTGCATAGTCTCAGGCCTGGCACGCGGCATAGATGCAGCTGCCCATGAGGGAGCACTTCAGGCCCGCTCAGGCCCTACCCCCTGCACGATTGCCGTCGTCGGCACCGGACTCGATCAGGTCTATCCGCGTGCGCACGCCAAGCTGGCACAGCAAATTGCGCGCAACGGGCTGGTCATCAGCGAATACCCGCTGGTCAGCGAGCCCCTGCCCCGGCATTTCCCTCAGCGCAACCGCATCATCTCCGGCCTGTCGCAAGGCACCCTGGTGGTGGAAGCCGCCCTGCAGTCTGGCTCGCTGATCACGGCCCGCCTGGCCAACGAGCAGGGGCGTGAAGTCTTTGCCATCCCCGGCTCCATCCACGCGCCGCAGGCCAAGGGCTGCCATGCGCTGATACGCCAGGGTGCCAAGCTGGTGGAAACCGCTGACAACGTGCTCGAAGAGCTTCAAGGTCTGAAGCTCGCGCCGACCAGAGCCGAACCAGCGCAGGAAGCTGTCAAAAACAAAGCACCGACACCGGATAACCCGTTGCTGCAGGCGCTGGGCCATGACCCCATGACACTGGAGTCCTTGAGCGATCGCACGGGCTGGGATGCTGCCCATTTGCAGGCGCAGCTGATGGAACTGGAGCTCGACGGCCTGGTCGCGCGCCTGCCTGGCGGCCTCTACCAGCGACTTACACAAGGCTGAAACGCCCCGGAACTCACGCCCCTGCGCAAAGAGACACCAGTAGGATGCGGCGCCTGTGGGTCAGGCCAGCCTTTCCGGATTCGCCTGAATTTTCTGCAGTGCATCGCGCGTGGCGCGCACCGTCAGGGCTTCGGCGTCATGCACCGCGAGCAAGCCGGCCTGCAGATAGGTCGCCATGCGTTGCGCCTGCAGCAGATAGCAATGGCCATCCAGCGAGGCGAACAAATGCAGATGCTTGCGACGGCTATGCCAGACATATTGCACCTGCACACGGGCACCGTTGTGGTCCAGCGTGAACCAGCGACCGCTTTCCAGCGACTGGGCCCACTCCAGCATGGCGGGCTCCACCGGGCTGTCCGTGTTGGGAATGACGTTCAGATCGCCCGCATCCACGCCCAGCATCAGCTCTATGCTCTCGCTGGACAGCGGCATATCGTCGAGCTTGCCATCCTCGCTGATGTATTTCTCCAGCTCCGCCAGGCGCTTGGCCATGGCCTCGATACGCTCGGCCGGAATGGCTGCCGTCTTGGACATGAAGGCCTGGGCCAGCGTATCGGTCAACACCTTGATCGCGGCCGACTGTGCATCGCCGGTCACGCTCACCAGCTCCAGTCCTTCACGCAAGGTCTGCAGCAAGGTCGGCAAGCCCTGGATGACACGCGCGCGCTCCTGACGCAAGGGCTTGGCGCTGGCCGACCAGACCAGCTCGCTGGCCGCCTGCTTGAGGCGCATGGCCCGTGCATCCTTGGCGCCATAGCGCACGGTGGCCATGGCCAGCACATCGGCCCAGGACTTGAAGAGAAAGTCTCGCACCTCTTCGCGCACCGGCATGTCGGTGAGCATATTGCGCAGCTCTATGGTGTATTGGATGGCCAGCGTCTCCTTCTGCTCCACCTGCTGAGCCACGCTGGTGATCTTGGCCGTGGACCGATTCTGGGCAAAATGCCTGGTGAGGAATTCCTCGAACTCGCGCAGCACCAGGGCAAAGACCTTCTGCCCGGTTTCAGGGTACTGCTCTATCACCTGAACCACGCGGCGGATCTCGGTCTCCAGCGCATTGCCGTTGATGCTGCTGGCGTCAAAACCCATGACGCAGGAGCCCATGCGGTCGATCAGCTTGCGCGCCGGGTGATTGAGGTCGCTGAAGAACTGCGGCTCGGCCAGGGCCACGCGCAACACGGGGACCTGCAGGCGCGCGAACCAGACGCGAATGGACGGCGGCAGCCGGTCTTCCGAAAGAATGCTCTGGAACATCAGCGCCACCACCTCGATGGTCGCCTTCTCGCTCTTGGTCTCGGCCTTTTGCTTCCAGTCGGCCGAGCGTTCGCGCACCAGATTGACCAGTTGGTCGATCGCTGCCGGACTGTAGTCCATGGCGGGCATGGCCATGGCCGAACCGGCCGCAGACGGATACTGGGCCTGGAGCTCGGCCGCCATCAGCTGTTGCTGCTCCTGCAGCGCCTGCGCCAGAGCGGCAGACGCAGGAGGCATGGGAACGACAGGCGCGCCAGGCATCAGTCCTGGAATGCCGACCGCAGGCTGGCTCAGCACCTGGCGCAGCTGATTCATGGCATCCAGCGCGCGATGGCGCGCCCGCGCCAGCATGCCCAGGCCGGCGCTGGCGCCTGGCGGCAGGGCAATGCCCGGAGCCATCCCTGGCCCGGCGCCCAGACCTGCAGCCATACCGGCCGGCATGTACTGCATGGCAGAGTTGCTCCAACCCGCATCGGACGCATTGCCATAGCCACTGCTGGCGCCCAGATGCATGGCACCGGTGGACGGGCCACCCTCGGTACGTCGCACGCGCAGCGGCGCATCCTGTGCCTTGCTGACGCCCTTGGCATCGAGCAGCTTGTGCAGGATGCTGTATTCGGACTCCATCAGCGGTGCCAGCGCATTCTGCAAAGGCTCCACGGCCCTGAGCAAATGCTTGCGCTCCATGCCGCTGCCAAGCCATTGCTCGACCAGATGCAGACAGATGGTCTCGGCACGGAACATGTCCCGAGAAGCCAGCTCATGGCCCTCCAGCGCCTGAATGCGCAGGCGCATGGCCTCGAAGCCGGGCTGCAGCGTCTCTCCCATGGCCAGAGCCATGCGGGAGGCCAGAATCCTGTTTTCGACGACATCGTCGCTGAGCAGCTCGAAGGTCAGCGGAGCCGAGCCCGAAGCATTGCTCTCGGCTCCACCAGAGGGTGGCTTGCGCGCAGCCTGCTGCAGCGCCTGAACACCTGCCTGCAACCAGGCGTCCTTGTTCTGCTGAAAGCCGACCCAGGCCTCGCGCCACTCCTGCATCTCCTTGGCAGTGGAGACGGCACTGCTCTGGTTGGAGAGGAATTCATCCAGCTGCCGAGCGACCTTGGGCAGGCCCTGACAAATGCCATGGACCCAACGCAAGCGCGCCTGCCAGCCCAGCTGTTGCGGGGCCGCAGGCGCGGTGGAGGAAGACTGCGAGAGAGCCATTCCGTAAGTGTAATGGCGGCAGAAGCAGTCATGCACCCGCCGCAATGGTCAAAGCGTCAGACCACGGCTCCCGCGTTGGGATCATTGGGGTCTTGCGACCCGGACTTGGCGGGAGCCTTGACCAGATCTTCGCGCTTGACGCCCAGCCACATGGCAATGGCAGCCGCCACGAACACCGAAGAATAGATACCGAACAAGATACCGATCGTCAGCGCCAGCGCAAAGTAATGCAGGCTGGGGCCGCCAAAGAAGAACATGGACAGCACCATGGCTTCGGTCGAGGCGTGAGTGATGATGGTCCGGCTCATGGTCGAGGTGATGGCGTGGTCGATCACCTCGTGGGTGCTGAGCTTGCGGAACTTGCGGAAGGCTTCGCGGATACGGTCGAAAATCACCACGGACTCATTGACCGAGTAGCCCAGCACGGCCAGCACGCCTGCCAGAACGGAGAGCGAGAACTCCCACTGGAAGAAGGCGAAGAAGCCCAGGATGATGATCACGTCGTGCAAGTTGGCAATGATGGCCGCCACGCCGAACTTCCACTCGAAGCGAAAGGCCAGATAGATGATGATGCCCAGCACCACCATGCCCAGCGCCATCAGGCCGTTGTGCATCAGTTCATCGCCCACCTGCGGGCCGACAAACTCGGTGCGGCGCAGCGTGACCTCGGCATCCTCGGCCTTCAGTGCAGTGATCACCCGCTCACTTTGCTGAGCAGTCGTCACGCCCTTTTGCACAGGCAGACGAATCATCACATCCTTGGATGTACCGAAATTCTGCACGATCACATCGGCATAGCCGAGCTTGGAAACGGTTTCACGCACCTTGCCGATATCGGCAGGCTGGGTGTAGGCCACTTCCATGACCGTACCGCCCGTGAACTCCACGGACAGATGCAGGCCGCGCGAGAACAGGAAAAAGACGGCCAGCGCAAAGGTGATGAAGGAAATCGCGTTGAAGACCAACGCGTACTTCATGAACGGAATGTCTTTTTTGATGCGGAAGAACTCCATGATCTTCCTCCTTAGTTGTTGCTGCCGCGACCGGCCACGGAACGGTGACCCTCACCCTCAGGCTTCCAGACCTGACCGATGGAGACGCTCTTGAGCTTCTTCTTGCCGCCATACCAGAGGTTGACCAGCCCGCGAGAGAAGAACACTGCAGAGAACATGCTGGTCAGAATGCCGATGCAGTGCACCACGGCAAAGCCGCGCACCACGCCCGAACCGAAGGCCAGCAGGGCCAGGCCGGCGATCAGCGTGGTCACGTTGGAGTCCAGAATGGTGTGCCAGGCGTTCTCGTAGCCTGCATGGATGGCCGCCTGAGGCGAAGCACCGGCACGCAGCTCTTCACGAATACGCTCGTTGATCAGCACGTTCGAGTCGATGGCCACGCCCAGCGCCAGCGCCATGGCGGCAATGCCGGGCAGGGTCAGCGTGGCCTGCAGCATGGACAGAATGGCCAGCAGCAGCAACACGTTCACCGACAGAGCAATCGTGGAGAACACGCCGAACAGCATGTAGTACATGCACATAAAGGCCGCAATCGCCACCATGCCCCAGACCACGGAGTGAATACCGCGGTTGATGTTGTCGGCGCCCAGGCTCGGGCCGATGGTGTATTCCTCGATGATTTCCATGGGCGCGGCCAGCGAGCCGGCGCGCAGCAGCAGCGAAGTGTCGTTGGCTTCAGCCGTAGTCATGCGACCCGAGATCTGCACGCGGCCGCCGCCGATTTCGCCACGGATCACGGGAGCCGTCACCACTTCGCCCTTGCCCTTTTCGAACAGGATGATGGCCATGCGCTTGCCCACGTTCTCGCGCGTCACGTCCTTGAAGATGCGCGCGCCCTTGGCATCCAGCGTCAGGTTGACGGTGGGCTCCTGGGTCTGGCTGTCAAAACCGGGCTGTGCATCCGTCAGGTTCTCGCCGGTCAGCGTCACCTGCTTTTGCACGATGATGCTCTGGCCGTTGCGGTCCAGGTATTTCTCGGAGCCGAAAGGCACGGGGCCGGAGCCCATCTCGGCAGCACGCGCTTCGGCGGACTCGTCCACCATGCGCACTTCCAGCGTGGCGGTGCGGCCCAGAATGTCCTTGGCCTTGGCGGTGTCCTGCACGCCGGGCAGTTGCACCACGATGCGGTCCAGGCCCTGCTGCTGGATCACGGGCTCGGCCACGCCGAGTTCGTTTATACGGTTGTGCAGCGTGACGATGTTCTGCTTGAGCGCCTGCTCCTGCACCTTGCGCAGGGCTTCGGGCTTGATCGAGGCCACCAGCTTGAAGCCCGTGCCGTCAGGCGTGGAAGTGGCCGCCAGATCGGGGAACTGGTCCGCGATCAGATTGCGCGCCGCCGTCAGCGTGGCTTCGTCGCGCACGCGAATGGTGACGTTGTTGCCGTCGCGGCTGACACCGCCGTGGCGGATATTCTTGTCGCGCATCGAAGAGCGCAGATCGCCCGCATAGCTCTCGGCCTTCTTGGTCAGGGCCGCCGCCATGTCCACCTGCAGCATGAAGTGCACGCCGCCACGCAGATCCAGACCCAGATACATGGGCTTGGCGCCGATGGCTGTCAGCCAGTCGGGCGAGCGCGACACCAGGTTCAGCGCCACGATGTAGGAGGGGTCGGTGGGGTCGGAGATCAGGGCCTTCTGGATGACGTCCTTGGCCTTGAGCTGCTCGTCGGGCGTATCGAAGCGGGCGCGCACCGAAGTGCCTTCCAGCGACATCGATGTGGCTTTGACACTGGCTGCGCTCAAGGCAGATTCCACCTTTTGCAGCACCGCGTTGTCCACCTTGACGGTGGACTTGGCCGAGGACACCTGCACGGCAGGCGCTTCACCAAAGAAATTGGGCAGGGTGTAGAGCACCCCCACCAGCAGCGCGATCACGATGATCGCGTACTTCCAGACCGGGTATCGGTTCATGATCGCGCTCTTTTTTTTACAGCAACGCACAACGGGTACGCGCACTCTGGTCGAGCGCCGTACCCCTCAAAATCCACAGCGGACAGGCTTACTTGGCCGTGCCCTTGGGCAGCACCTGCACCACAGCGGAGCGCTGGATCTGGACTTCCACGCCGGAAGCCACTTCGATGTAGATGAATTGCTCGGCCATGCGGGTCACGGTGCCGATGATGCCGCCGGCGGTAGCCACTTCATCACCCTTGGCCAGCGCGTCGATCATGGAGCGGTGTTCCTTCTGGCGCTTCATCTGTGGACGAATCATCACGAAGTACAGCACCACGAACATCAGCACCAGAGGCAGCATGCCGGTGAGCGAACCCATGAAGCCGCCTTCAGCAGCGGCGGCAGGAGCGGTCTGGGCGAAAGCAGAAGAAATGAACACGAAAAAGACTCCGAAAGAGTGAATTTGTCAGGAATAGGTCCCGGCAGGCGCGCACTTGCGCGATCTCGCCAGGTCAGCGGGACATTGTATTCGGCTGGCTTGTACCCAAGATTGGCATGGGCAGCCGCGCAGCACAGGCATTCCCTGATGCGATGGGGACCTCCCTTCCCACATCAGCAACGCCTGCAAAAAACATAGCTATCAGCGAATTACCTGTCTTGCTTTGTGACTGTTTTATATTTGAATATCAATCAATACAGGCGCTGGCAGCTATCAAATTCAGATAGCCCACTGCCAGCATCGCCTCTGGCCATGAATACAAAGGCCGGGTTGCCCCGGCCTTGTTGTGATGCGCCTCGGCGCAATTAGTTCACTGCCATCAGCTTGACTGCTGGCGCAGCAGCTGCAGCCGAGCCATTCCAGCGAGTCATCAAGGACTGCCACTTGATGCGCGCAGCCGCCAGATGGTGCTCCTTCACGTGGCCGTAGCCTCGAATGTCTTCGGGGATGGAGGCGATCTCCACGGCCAGCGCCAGCTTGTCGGTCGTCAAACCCGTCAGCAGGGTTTCGATGCACTGGCGGTATTCGACGATCAGGGCGCGCTCGGTACGGCGCTCCTCGGTGCGACCGAAGGGATCGAGCGCCGTGCCGCGCAATCCCTTCATGCCGGCCAGCCAGCCTATGGCCTTGCGCATCCAGGGGCCATAGGATTTTTTGAGCAGATGGCCCTGCTCGTCCTTCTTGGCAAAACCGGGGGGCGCCAGGTGATGGACGAGCTTGTAGTCGCCCTCGAACATCTCGCTGATCTTCTGGGTGAAGGCCGCATCGGTGTGCAGACGCGCCACCTCGTACTCGTCCTTGTACGCCATGAGCTTGAACAGATAGCGCGCCACGGCCTGGGACAGGCGCGTGCCCTGGGCCAGCGGCTCTTCCGCTGCGCGCACCTTGGCCACGAAGTCGCGGTACTGCTGGGCATAGGCCGCGTTCTGGTAGGCCGTGAGGAATTCCACACGCTTGTCCAGCATTTCCTCCAGCGACGGCTTCTTGACGAACTGGATCACCTGCGATGCCTGATACAGAGCGCGCACGGCCTCCAGATCGTGGGCGCAGCGGCGGCCCCATTCAAAGGCCTCCTGGTTGCGCGCCACCTGCACGCCGTTGAGCTCCATGGCGCGCATCAGCGAGGCATGGCTGAGCGGCACCCGGCCTTTTTGCCAGGCGTAGCCCAGCATCATGGGGTTGGCGTAGATGCTGTCGCCCAGCAAGGCCGTGGAGGCCTTCTCGGCGTCGAAGCTGCCCAGGGCGCCATGACCCACGGCCTCGGCCAGCGCCGTGGCGCAGCGTGCGGCAGGCGACTGCCAGTCGGGGTTGCCCACGAAGGTGGCCGTGGGCGCGGCATGGCTGTTGAGCGCCACATAGGTGCGCCCCGGCTGCATCACGGACAAGGTGGTGGGCGTGGCCGCCACGATGGGGTCGCAGCCTATGACCAGATCGGCCTTGGCCATGTCCACCTTGGTGGTGTAGATGGCATCGGAGCGGTTGGCGATCTGGATATGGCTCCAGGTGGAGCCGCCTTTTTGCGCCAGACCCGCCGCATCCTGCGTGACCACGCCCTTGCCTTCCAGGTGTGCGGCCATGCCCAGCAGCGAACCGATGGTAATCACGCCCGTGCCGCCGACACCGGCCACCACGATGCCCCAGGCCTGCTCGGCCACGGGCAGGACGGGCTCGGGAATAATGGGAAGAGCCTCCAGGCTGCCCTTCTTCTCCTGCTTGGGCTTCTTGAGCTGACCGCCCTCGACGGTGACGAAGCTGGGGCAGAAGCCCTTGACGCAGGAATAGTCCTTGTTGCAGCTGTTCTGGTTGATGCGGCGCTTGCGGCCGAACTCGGTCTCCACGGGCTCGACCGACAGGCAGTTGGACTGCACCGAGCAATCGCCACAGCCCTCGCAGACCAGTTCGTTGATGACCACGGTCTTGTCGGGCGTGCTTAGCACGCCGCGTTTGCGGCGGCGGCGCTTTTCGGTGGCGCAGGTCTGGTCGTAGATGATGGCCGTGCAGCCCTTGAGCTCGCGGAACTGGCGCTGGATCGCATCCAGCTCGTCGCGGTGGTGGACGGTCACGCCCTCGCCCAGCTTCACGCCATCGTATTTCTCGGGCTCGTCGGTGACGATGACCAGCTTGCCCACGCCTTCGGAGAGCAGGCTGTTCATGATCTGCAGCACCGAATGGCCTTCGGGCCGCTCGCCCACGCGCTGGCCGCCCGTCATGGCCACGGCGTCGTTGTAGAGCACCTTGTAGGTGATGTTGGTGCCGGCCGCAATGCTCTGGCGGATCGCCAGCAGCCCGCTGTGGAAGTAGGTGCCGTCGCCCAAGTTGGCGAAGACATGGGCCTCCTTGGTGAAAGGCGCCTGCCCCACCCAGGTCACGCCCTCGCCGCCCATTTGCGTGAAGGTGCTGGTGCGGCGGTCGGGCATCCAGGTGGTCATGTAGTGGCAGCCGATGCCGGCCACGGCGCGCGAGCCTTCGGGCACGCGTGTCGAGGTGTTGTGCGGGCAGCCGCTGCAGAACCAGGGCGTGCGGTCGCCGGTCGAAACCTCCTTGGCCGCCTTGATCGCCGCTTCGCGGGCGTCGAGCACGGCCAGACGCTGCTGCATGCGCGTTTGCACATGCTCGGGCACGCCCAGCTTCTTCAGGCGCTGGGCAATGGCGCGCGCAATGATGGCGGGAGTCAGATCGGCTGTGGGGCGCAGCAGCCAGTCGGTGCTGGGATTGGGCAGCGACCATTCGCCGCCATGCTCGTCGCTGAACTTGCCCACCACATTGGGGCGCACGTCGTCGCGCCAGTTGTAGAGCTCTTCCTTGATCTGGTATTCGATGACCTGGCGCTTTTCCTCGACCACCAGAATCTCCTGCAGGCCGCGCGCGAAATCGCGCGTGATGGTGGCCTCCAGCGGCCAGACCACGTTGACCTTGTGCAGCCTGATGCCCAGCTGGCGGCAGGTGTCCTCGTCCAGCCCCAGATCGGCCATGGCCTGGCGCGTATCGTTATAGGCCTTGCCGCTGGCGATGATGCCGAAGCGGTCGTTGGGCCCTTCGATCACATTGTGGTTGAGCTTGTTGGCGCGCACATAGGCCAGGGCTGCATACCACTTGTAGTTCATCAGCCGCGCTTCCTGCTCCAGCGGCGGATCGGGCCAGCGGATATGCAGGCCGCCGTCCGGCATCTGAAAGTCTTCGGGCAGGATGATGTTGACGCGATCCGGGTCCACCAGCACCGAGGAGGAGGACTCCACCACCTCCTGGATCGTCTTCATGCCCGACCACAGGCCCGAGAAACGGCTCATGGCAAAGGCATGCAGGCCCATGTCGAGGATGTCCTGCACATTGCTGGGGAAGAACACCGGCGTGCCGCAGGCCTTGAAGATATGGTCGCTCTGGTGCGCGGCCGTGGAGGACTTGCTGATGTGGTCGTCGCCCGCGATCGCAATCACGCCGCCATGCTTGGCCGTGCCCGCCATATTGGCGTGCTTGAACACGTCGGAGCAGCGGTCCACGCCCGGCCCCTTGCCATACCAGATGCCGAAGACGCCGTCGAACTTCTTGGTTTCAGGATAGAGATCGAGCTGCTGCGTGCCCCAGACGGCCGTGGCGCCCAGCTCTTCGTTCACGCCGGGCTGAAAGACGATGTGATTCGCCTCCATATGCTTTTTGGCCGCCCACAGGGACTGGTCGTAAGTGCCCAGAGGCGAGCCACGATAGCCGCTGATGAAGCCGGCGGTATTGAGCCCGGCCTGCGCATCGCGCAGCCGCTGCAGCATGGGCAGGCGGACCAGGGCCTGCACGCCGCTCATAAAGGCGCGGCCGCGGGCCAGGGAATATTTGTCGTCCAGAGTCACAGACTCCAGGGCGCGACGGACTTCATCGGGCAAAGGGGCATTCATGGCTTGTCTCCATGTGGGTGACCACCCGTGGCAGCTGTTGGCTACCAGAGCAGCATATTGCTTTGGGCATTCCTGCGCCAGAGGCATGGAACGCGAGTTGTTTGAGCAAAGTTTAAGGAAAACGCCCCGAATAGAGCTTTCTTTTTATTGCCGGGATTAACCTAGTTTTTGAAAGAATCTTGCTGTAAATTGCGAATCATGAACCAACTTGATCGCTTCGACTGGGCCATCCTGAATGAGCTGCAAATGGATGGCCGCCTCACCAATGCCGAGTTGGCCCAGCGCGTGGGCCTGTCCGCCGCGCCCTGCTGGCGACGCGTGCGCGCGCTGGAGGAGTCGGGCTATATCACCGGCTATCACGCCACACTGGACCGCCACAAGCTGGGCCTGGGCGTGCTGGCCTTTGTGCGCGTGGATGCCGCACAGAACACGGCCGACATCACGCTGCGCATGGAGGAAGCCATTCGCCTGCTGCCCGAAGTCACCTCCTGCCACTACATCAGCGGCGCGGGCACCTTCGAGCTGCAGGTCGTGGCCAGGGATCTGGAGAGCTTTTCCGGTTTTGTGCGCAATGTGCTGCTGCGCCTGCCCAACGTCAAAGACGTGCACACGATTTTTTCGCTGGGCGAGGTCAAGTCCAGCAGCGCGCTGCCGCTGCCCAGCACGCTGACGCATGCCTGAGTGCCGTTCGCACCAGGCCGGCATCCTTCAAAAGTGGAGCATGTACCGCTTTATTCATCTGCGATGTGGACTCAATCAACATTGAAATCCTTGCCCAAAAAGCGCTGCAAGCTCACTTATCAGTAGCACTCAGGAGATGAGCAGCATCGAGCTCCGAGCCAGGCAGGTTTGAGTAACTACGTATTTGTCACATCAACTTTCCTGCTACAGAATCATGCCCCATGGCCCACGATGATTCCGCAGAGCGCGCTTCCCACAATCCAATAACTTCAGAATCCGGCCAGGTCCCTGCAGGCAAGCTGCTGGAAGATCCCTCGGCCATGAATGACGGCGGCGCGCCGCCTGCCGCAGCCCCGGGCGTCTGGACGCCGCTGGCCACGCCCACCTTCCGCATGCTGTGGATGATCTGGATGACGGCCAATATCTGCATGTGGATGAACGATGTGGCGGCTGCCTGGCTGATGACATCGCTGACCACCTCGCCCGTGCTGGTGGCGCTGGTGCAGTCGGCCTCCACCCTGCCGGTCATGCTGCTGGCCCTTCCCAGCGGGGCGCTGGCCGATATCCTGGACCGACGCCGCTACTTCATCGTCACCCAGTTCTGGGTGGCTGCCGTGGCCCTGTTGCTGTGCCTGGCCGTGCTCTCGGGCCAGCTGACGCCCTATCTGCTGCTGGCCCTGGTGTTTGCCAACGGCATCGGCCTGGCCATGCGCTGGCCGGTGTTCTCCGCGCTGATCCCGGAGCTGGTGCCCAAGCACCACCTGCCTTTTGCGATGGCGCTCAACGGCGTGGCCATGAATGCCTCGCGCATCATCGGCCCGCTGGTGGCGGGTGCCCTCATTGCCAGCCTGGGCAGCGCCTGGGTGTTTGTGCTCAACGCCGTGCTGTCCATCGTCTCGGGCTTTGTGCTGCTGCGCTGGAAGCGCCAGCAGCCCGCCAACCCGCTGGGTCGCGAGCGCCTGGGCTCGGCCATGCGCGTGGGCCTGCAGTTCATCCAGGAGTCGCCGCGCATGCATGCCGTGCTGCTGCGCACCGTCTGCTACTTTCTGCAGGCCGCCGCCATCATGGCCCTGCTGCCGCTGACGGCCCAGCGCCTGGACCACGGCACGGCCAGCAGCGGCAGTGCCGGCACCTTCACGCTGCTGCTGGCCTCCATGGGCGCGGGCGCCATCCTGGGCGCCATGCTGCTGCCGCGCATACGCCAGATGCTGTCGGGCGAGCGCACGGTACTGGCCGGCGTGGCCGCGCAAAGCCTGGCCACGCTGACCGTGGCCTTCGCCCCCCATATCGCCGTGGCCGTGCCGGGCATGATGCTCTCGGGCATGGCCCTGCTGGCCACGGCCAATACGCTGGGCGTGGCCGCGCAGATGGCCCTGCCCAACTGGGTGCGGGCACGCGGCATGTCCATCTACCAGATGTCCATCATGGGCAGCACGGCCATTGGCGCCGCCATCTGGGGCAAGATCGCCAGCCTGGGCTCGGTGCAGATCAGCATGGCCGTGGCCGCCGTCAGCGGGCTGACGGCACTGCTGATCGTGCAGCGCCTGAACCCGGACCGCGACATCGAGGAAGACCTCAGCCCTTCGCGCGCCTTCACGCCGCCGACGGCAGCGCTGCCGCCCGAAGCCGGCCGCGTGGTGGTGACCATCGAGTACCTGATCGACCCGGCCAGGGCCGGCGCCTTCCGCGACCTGATGCAGCTGAGCCGGCGCAGCCGCCTGCGCCAGGGCGCGCTGTCCTGGAGCCTGCTGCACAGCATGAGCCAGCCAGAACGCTTCGTGGAGCAGATCACCGACGAATCCTGGACCGAGCATCTGCGCCGCTTCGAGCGCGTGACGACCGCCGATGTGGCGCTGCGCGACCGCAAGCTGAGCTTTCACAAGGGCAAGGAGCCGCCCGTGGTGCAGCGCTACTTCACCGACGCTCTTTAAAAGAGAGCTTACAGCGCTTTCAGTTCAATGATTTCAGATAGTTATTCATCGAAATTCATTGACTGACAAGCGCTGGCAGCTCCTGTTTTTAGCATCAGCGCAGATGCGGTGCCGATCCGGCCAAGGCCTTGGGCCAGAAGGCCCAGAGCTTGAGCGGCTGCTTGATGCGGCCCGCCACATCACCGGCCTCGGCCCCCCAGCCCATGAAATAGTCGGCACGCACGGCGCCCAGAATGGCGCTGCCCGTATCCTGCGCGAACACCAGGCGGTTGAGCGAGACCGTAGGGCCGGGCGTGGACAGCCAGACCGGCGTGCCATAGGGGATGCTGTTGCGATCCACGGCAATGGAGCGGCCCGGCGTCAGCGCCACGCCCTGGGCGCCCTTGGGGCCGAACTGGGCATCGAAGTCATTGAGCGCCTCCTCGCGGAAGAACACATAGCGCGGATTGCTCCAGAGCATCTCGTTGACACGCGAGGGATTGGCGGCAATCCAGGCACTGATGCCGGGCCAGGTGGCATCGCGCACCAGGTTCTGGTCGAGCAGCCAGCGGCCCACGCTCTTGTAGGGCTGATCGTTGGTGCCGGCATAGGCCACGCGGATCATGCGCTGACGGCCGTCGGCCTCGGTCAGCATCAGCCGGCCCGAGCCCTGGATATGCAGCACCAGCATGTCCACCGGGTCGCGCAGCCAGGCAATGGCACGGCCGGCCAGGGCGGCCTGCGCCTCGGAGTTGGTGTCGATCTGCTGGCGCGTGAACCAGGGCTTGCGCTTGCCAAAACCCTGCGGAACCTGATAGATGGGCACGTTGAAACCGTTGCCCTGCACCCGGCGCGCCTCGTACAGAGGCTCGTAATAGGCGGTCAGCATGCCGTCGGGGCTGCCCGTGGTCGCTTCGATGCGATAGGGCTGCAGCGTGTTCATCATCCAGCTGCGCTGCTCGTCTTCCGAGGCAATGCTCAGCCTTCGCACCTCGCCGCACAGATTGGCAAACACGGTGCTGGGACGCTCGCAGTTCTTGATCCAGGCATTCCAGGCCTCGTTCAGGGAATCCTGGGGCACACCGGGCAACTCGCCCCAGTCCACCGCCACCCAGCGGCTTTTAGTCGGTACATTGGCGGTGAACGGCGGCTTGGCTGCGGAAGCCGGCCCGCCATGCGGAGCCATCTCGGGCACCGATGCCGGGTCGTTTTGCTGCTTGGTGGTGGTGCATGCCACCAGGGTTCCTACAATCAGCGCCAGTGAAGCACGGCGCAGGAGATGGAAATTCATGGGTCTGATTTTGCTTGAAGCACTGCTGGCATTGGCCATTTTGGTCGCTATTGTGTGGTGGACCATGTTCTCAGGTCGAAAAAAGGGTGAGTTGCCGGCCCCGGTCGAGCCTGCGCCGCACAAAGAAGTGCTTGCAGACCCCGAACAAGATCGCTCTAATCGAGCTTAGCCCATGGCGCTGCAGCCACTGCAGCGCGGGCTGCATGTGACAATCTTTTGCATCAGAAACCGCTCGCTGGCCCGCGTCCTACTTTTTTTGCCTTCTCTTGGCAGTACGCTCGTGGCCTTGCAGCTTTTACGCGAAGCTGGTTTGCAAGACCCTCCGGGTCGTTTATCAAACTAAGGAGTTTTCTATGCGCAAGCAAATGGCTGTGACGGCCGCTCTGGCCTCTGCATTGTTGATCACCGGCTGCGCCAATACCGGCGGCATGTCGGACACCACGCGTCGTACTGCCACCGGTGCAGGCGTGGGCGCACTGGGCGGCGCTGCCATCGGCGCCATTGCTGGCGGCCATGCCGGCAAGGGTGCACTGATCGGTGCCGGTGTCGGCGCCCTGGGCTCCTATATCTGGTCGCAAAACCTCGAGAAGCAAAAGCGTGAAATGGAAGCCGCGACCCAGGGCACAGGCGTGGGCGTGACACAGACCGCGGACAACCAACTCAAGCTGGACATCCCCAGCGACATCTCCTTTGACACCGGCCGCGCCGACATCAAGGGCAACTTCGCCCCCATCCTCGATCGCTTTGCCGAAGGTCTGCGCAACAACCCCAACGCAGAAGTGCGCATCATCGGTCACACCGACAGCACAGGCTCCGATGCCATCAACAACCCTCTGTCGCTGCAGCGCGCCGAGAGCACCCGCAACTATCTGACATCGCGTGGCGTCAATGGCGCCCGCATCCAGGTGCAGGGCATGGGCTCGCACCAGCCCGTGGCCTCCAATGCCACCAACGAAGGCCGTGCGCGCAACCGCCGCGTGGAAATCTTCGTGGGCGAGCGTGCGCCTCAATAAACCAGCGCGAGACCAGCAAAAAGCCCCGCCAAGCGGGGCTTTTTTCATCTCGGGGAGGCTTGCTTCCGCTCAGGCGTTGCGCAGCAGATTGGCCAGCTCGACGGCCGACTTGACCTGCATCTTGTCGAAGACACGCGCCCGGTGCACTTCCACGGTGCGCACGCTGATATCGAGCTGATCGGCAATCAGCTTGTTCGGCACGCCCTCGACGACCAGCTTCATCACGTCTTTCTCGCGATCGGTGAGCTCGTCCAAGCGACTGCGCACCTCTTCGCGCGCCTGCAAGGCGGCCAGATGCTCGGCGGACAGCGCCAGCGCCTGCTCCACCCGGTCCACCAGCGCGTTGTCGGAAAACGGCTTCTCGCAGAAATCGAAGGCGCCACGCTTGACCGTATCCACGGCCGTCGGCACATCGGCATGGCCGGTCAGAAAGATCACGGGCATGGCCTCGATCTGGCCGCGCTCCAGCATGCGGTTGAACAGCGACAGCCCGCTCATGCCCGTCATGCGCATATCGAGCAGCAGGCAGCAAGGGCGACGCGTCACGGGGCTGGTCTGCAGCACGGCCTGCTCGAATTCTTCGGCGTTGCGATAGCACTCGCTCAGCAATCTGCGCGAACGCAGCAGCCATGCCAATGCCTCTCGGACATCGGCATCGTCGTCCACCACGTAGACGGTAGCGTCGGTTACAGGTTCCATGAAGCCTAGTTCTCTCTGGGTTCCCAGTGGGCCGGAAGCGTGAAGACAAACTCCGTGCCCTGCGGGAGGTGCGGGCGGTAATCAAGGTGACCACCATGTTGCTCCACCACCGTGCGGCACAGACTCAGGCCCAGGCCCATGCCTTCGGTGCGCGTGGTGAAGAAGGGGGTGAACAGCTGCTCGGCGACTTCCGCAGAAATGCCGGCGCCGCAGTCCATGATGGAAAATTCTACCCAACGCGCGTTATTACCGTCAGAACTGCGCCTGACAGCCATGGTCAACACCCTCTCCTTGAGCTCGGGCAGGTCCATGGCCTGCATGCCGTTGCGCGCCAGATTGAGCAGCACCTGCTCGACCATGGTGACATCGCACAGCACCCCCGGCAGATCGGGCTCCAGCTCCAGCTGCACAGTTGCATTGAGCTTGTGCGCCTGCAGATAGACCAGAGGCATGACGGCATCGATCAGCTCCACGGGCTGCACCACCTCTCTGGACTTGTCGCGCCGGCGCACGAAATCGCGCACGCTCTTGATGACCTTGCCTGCGCGGTCGGCCTGAAAACCGATGCGCTCCAAAGCCATGCGCAAGTCCTTGAGATGCGGGACCTGAGGGCCGGTCGGCTCATGCTCCAGCAGATTGAGCGAGCCCGTGGCATAGCTGGAAATGGCGGCCAGCGGCTGTGTCAGCTCATGGCTGAGCATGGAGGCCATCTCGCCCACCGTCGCAAGGCGTGCCGTGGCCTGCAGGCGCTCCTGGGAGGCACGCGACATCTCCTCCATGCGGCGCTGCTCGCTGATATCGATGAAAGCGCTCATCCAGCCCGTGTGCTGGCCCTGGGCGGTGATCAGCGGCGCCTCGAAAATCAGCACTGGAAAGCGCGAGCCGTCCTTGCGCATGAACACGCTCTCGTGGCCCTGACGCGGTGTGGGCAGCAGGCCGGCAAGGCGCTGATCGCGCCGGCTCACATATTCCTGGGCCAGCTCGGGCGGCCAGTAAGGCGCCACATTGAGGCCCAGCAGCTCCTGCGCGCTGAAGCCCACCATATTGCAGAAGGCCGGATTCACATAGGTGATGCGGCCCTGGAGATCGCGTGCACGCATGCCCGTGACCAGAGAGTCCTCCATGGCCTTGCGAAAGGCCAGCGCATCGCCCAGATCGCGCTCCGCCCGCAGGCGGCGGCGGTTGTCGCGCACCAGCACCACCACCACAGTCACCAGCGCGATCGACATGCCGGTCACCAGCGCCGTCATCACATTCGGAAAAACACTGGGCGCGTGATGCCAGCTGTCCATGCGCAGCACCAGGGTGTTGCCCGGCAGATCCAGCAACTGCTGGGCCGTGAACATGCGCGAGCCGCGCCAGGCCGCCCCCACCATGGCCAGACGCGTGCCGTCCGGCTCGGTGAACGAAACCTCCTGGGTGCGCGGCAGGGATTTGCCCACCTGGGCCATCAGAATGCCCTGCAGGCTGTACGTGCCCAGCACATAGCCCACCACATGGCCGTTCTCCGTCAGCGGCATGCAGACCTGCATGGTCTCCGTGCCCAGGCCCTCGCCCAGCAGCTGGAAGCGGCTGGGCGAGTACGATGGCCCGTTGACGCGCCTGGCCTGGGTACAGGTCAGTGCCTCGCCCGAATGCAGCTCGGGCAAATGGCTTTCGTCCTCGACCAGCAAGGTGCGATAAGGCGTCTCGGCATGCTCGATGAGACGCATGTTTTCACCGCGCCATTCGATGCGCATCAGGTCGCGGCGCTGCTGCAGCAGCTCGGTCGCATGCTCGCGCCAGGCGGCATGCTTGCTGCTGTAGGCGCTCAGCGCCAGCAGGTCCTGCAGATTACGGCCCAGCGCTGCACGGATATCGCCGACCGCATTGGCGGTGTCGCGCTCCAGCTTTTCCTGCACCTGCGAGGCCTCATAGCGTCCGGCCAGCCAGACCATGGTGACCAGCATGCTGACCACCAGTGCCACCAGCAAGGTCCATAGCGACCAGCGCTTCCAGGCCATGCGCCAGCGCCGCCAGGGCCAGTGGGCGGGATGGTCCTCGGGCAGTGCGTCAAGAGCGGTATTCAGCGGATCAGTCACAGCACACGATGGGTCAAGGCCGGCAATTGCTGGCGCACCTGCAGCAGGCGGTCACGATTGAGCTCTCCCGCCACCACACCGGTGCCGCTGGCCTGCAGGCCCTGCACCTCGCCCCAGGGGTCGATCAGCAGGCTGTGGCCCCAGGTGCGGCGACCGTTTTCATGCACGCCGCCCTGGCCCGGTGCCAGCACATAGGCCAGGTTCTCTATCGCCCGCGCCCGCAGCAGCACCTCCCAGTGCGCCTGGCCCGTGGTGTAGGTGAAGGCACTTGGCACCAGCAGCAGATCGGCCCCCTGTGCGCTGAGCGCGCGGTACAGCTCGGGAAAGCGAAGGTCATAGCAGACACTCAGGCCCAGGCGCCAACTCACGCCATTTCTGGCCTGTATGTCGCAGACCACGGACTGGCTGCCCGCCTGCACCACGGCGGCCTCGGTATAGCTCTCACGCCCGTTGTCGAACTGAAAGAGGTGGATCTTGTCGTAGCGGGCCACGCATTCGCCCTCGGGCGAATAGACCAGACTGGTGTTGAGCACATGGCTGTCGTCAGCGGCCTGCAGCGGCAGCGTGCCGGCCACCACCCACAGCTGCAGCTGCCTGGCAGCCCCGGCCATGAAGTCCTGGATCGGCCCCTGGCCAAACGCCTCCCGGTAGGCCAGCTTGTCGGTGTCCCTGGCTCCCATGGCACAAAAATACTCGGGCAGCACCACCAGCTCCGCACCCAGGGCGGCAGCCTGCTGCATCAGGCTGCGCGCCTGCGCCAGATTGGCTGCGACGTCCTGACCCGAGACCATTTGTAGAGCGGCAATCTTCATGGCTTCTCCTCTGAGCTTGGAGCGGCGGCGGGCTGCTTGCCGGCATCGTCGGCACCGGCTTTGGGCACACTGCGCCTGGGCAGCTCGGTCACCTGCGGGTCTTCCCAGCTGCCGTGGATATGGAACTCCTTGGTCGTGGCCGCAATCAGCGGGCCACGCAGAATCATCTGTGCCAGAAAGCTGCTCAGCCCCACCACGGGATTGATGGCCGTCGCAACCAGGGAGGCGGACAGGGCGTTGATCTCCGGCACCACCACCACATGCAGGTCCTGGGTTTCCTTGTCGATATCGGCAGAGCCCTCCATCAGCACAGCCGCGTTCACGCCCTTCATCTGCATGTTATTCGTCTTGGCAATGCCGCGCTCTATGGTGACATCGCCTCGCATGAAGTCGAACGAGAAGCCGTTGCGGAACACGTCGCGGAAATCCAGCGTCAGCCGCCTGGGCAAGGACTGCAGGCTGAGCACGCCCAGCAGCTTGGCCAGTCCCGGATCGGCCTTGAGGAACTGGCCTTTTTGCACCTCCAGATGCACGGCGCCGGACATGGTCTTGAACTCCGGCGTCACGGGCGCTCCTGTCCAGCTGATTTCACCCTGCAGCTGGCCCTGTCCATTGGCAACCACGCCAGGCATGTCAAAGCGATTGAGCAGCTTGCCCACATCGCGCAGATTGAGCTGGAACTGCAGCTGGGTCTGCCCCGGGTGCTTTTTGTCACTGGAGCGCAGCCCCCAGGAGCCCTGGGCCGTCAACGTCGCCTCGGGCGTGCTGATATTGAAGCGCGACAGTTGCCATTCGCGCTGCCCCGCGCCGACGGACAGCCCGTGATTGCGCGCCACCACATCCAGCTTGCCCAGCGAACGCCTGCCCAGCTGGAAGTCGTCCACACTGACCTGCAAGGCCGGTAACTCGCGCACATTGCCGGTCTGTTCCGCAGCGGCATCCAGCCCTTCGTCCGGGCCGTCGGGAATGCTCAGACGCGAGAGCTTGGCGATGACAAGGCCGCCCGGCTCCTGCGCAGAGGGCTCTCGGTACTCCACACGCCCTGCCAGCTCGCGTGACTGGATCTGGTTGATCCAGACCTTGCTGGCATGGCTGAGCTGCAGGGATACGTCGTGCAGCGAACGGCCATGGAGCTTCACCTCGCGCGCCTGGAGCGCCAGTTGCTGCGGCACAAACTGGCGCCAGCTCTCTTCCTCGGCACCGGGGCCATTGGCAGCGCCCCCTGCGCCATCGGGCCACAAACGACTCCAGGCATCCAGATCAAGCACCGGCAGTTGCACCCTGGCCTGCAGGCCGGCAGGCGGCAACGTGGCTTCCGCCGTGCCCGACTCCACCAGCTCCAGGCTGCCACGTGTGATGCGGGCCTGAGCCCCGCTGATATCGCGCTCCAGCAAAGCTGCGGCGTGATTGCCCCATTGCACGCCGAACTGATCGGTCAGCGGCTTAGCCACGGCTGGCACCGTGCGGTTGACACGCAAGGCCAGGGAGCTGTCGGCCGCCTTGCCCAAAGGAGCTGGCAACATGACCGCCATGCCCTGCAGGTCGGACTGCAGACTTATTTCCGGCACGCTGTGCAGCACCTTGATCTGCAAGCCATAACGGGCCTGGCCCTGCAGATGCTTGCCCAGAGCCACCAGTTCGCTCATCTCCTTGGCATCACGCAGACCCTGGGCCGTGGCAATACCGTCCACGCGCACTTGCACCGGGGCCGTGGCGGCGTCGGCGGCAGGCTTCATGCCGCCCTCGATGCGCACATCGCCGCCCAGCGCTTTGGCCTGCACGCCCGAGAGCTGAAAGCCGGTCTCCGAAAACTGCACATTGCCGCGCAGTTGGCTGAGTGTGGGCACCTCGGGCATCAGCTGCAGCGTATTGCCCGCCAGCGCCACTTCACCCTGTACCTTGCTGCGCTCCATATGCATGGTGGGCAGATGCAGCCTGAGGCTGAGCTTGGCATTGCCCGTGGCCTTGCTGCCATCCAGAGCATGGGCAGTCAGCGCAGACAGGGCAGAGCCTTGAACCAGGTTCAGCATATCGCCCAGGGCTCCATGAGCCTTGGCGTTGACCTCCACCTCGGTCAGGTTCCAGTCGGCCACTCCGGCCTGCGCTTCATCAACCACGATGGCGGTATGCCCCAGAAAGCCCTTGGCCTTGCGCACCTGCATGGAGTTGCGGTCGAACACCAGCTCGCCCGACAGCTTGGTCAGCGGCGGCCAGGGCTTTTCGCCAGGGCCCAGCAGATAGCCGGGCACAAACTGGTAGTTCACATCATGCACCTGGGCACTGATGTGGAATTCGCCCTTGCCCGGTTTTTCAAACGGCACATGCTCGAGCTCGCCCTTGACGCGGAAGTTCACCGCGCTGGCCTGACCCGTGGTGATGGCCTCGCGCACATAGCGCAGCGCATCGCTGCCCAGATCCTGGGGCAGATAGCGATAAATCCGTTCACCCTTGGCGCGGCTGAGCTGCCCTTGCAGATCCAGCAGTCCCGGAAAGCGCGGCTGCTCCTTGGTCCCAGCACCGGACTGCCAGCTGGCCTGGGCCTGGCCGGCCGTGTCCTCATTGGCGAAACGCAGCCGGGGCACCTGCACCTTGATGGACTGGCCCTTGTCCAGCAGCTGCCAGCGCACCAGGCTGTCGAACTGGTCGAACGGAATATCGGGGTCTTCAAACACTCCGGGGAAGCTCAGCATGGCCTGGCTGGCGGCCGCCGTCTTGGTCAGCGTTGCCTCGCCGCTGTCCTGGTCCAGGCTGAACTTGCCACTCAGCCCCCGCACGCCGGGGATACCAATGCTGTGCGGGCCCTCCTGCGAAGCCTGGGAACGCAAGCCCAGTTGCTCGAAGCGCCCCGAAGCCTTGTACTGGGCCAGCTGCTGCAGAGGTCCGCGCCATGACAGCTTGAGATCACTCAGCTGTCCTGCCGGCGCAAGCGCCTTGAGCTGGGTCTGCACGGCCTGCGGCAGGGGCAGACGCTGCAGCATCTGCGCCGCAATGGCCAGATCGATGCCATCGGCTTGAACCTCGCCATGCTCGCCCTGGCTGCCCTGCTCGGAAGCGCCGGTCGGCACATAGCGCAGGCTGAAGTCGCCTCTGGGCCAGTTCAGGCCGTCATCGGCCGTGAACTGCAATCCCTGGACGGAAAACTGGTAACCATTCTGGTTCTTGGCCCGCAGGCGCCCCCGCAAGGCCTGCAGGGCCAGGGGCTCAGGTCTGTCCCGCCATTGGAGTTGCAACGCCTGTACCGCGACATCGGCCACCCCGCCCACGGGCTGGCCGTGCTCCACATCCAGCCAGGCCCTGACCGAGCCCTTGCCCTGCTGCAGCTTCCAGTCCTGCGGACCCAGATACTGACCCAGATGGGACAGATCGATATGCGTGAAGTCCAGATAAGCCTGTCCGCTCCAGCGCTCCAGACGCCCTTCATGCACCGACAGCAAAGGCTCCTTGAAGTTGCCCATGACCGTAAAGCGCTGGCCCCAGCCCTCTGGCGGCGTGGCATCCAGCCGCAGGGAGTGGTGCCAGCGCTTGTTGCGCAGCACCAGATCCACATCCTGCAGTTGCAAGGGCGCAGCATTGCGCAGCTCGTCCACCCACTGCAGCTTGCCGCTGCGGATGGCGATTTCGGGCTGGGAGAAGATCCAGTCGGAGTCGGTTCCCTGCCCCGGATCGAATGACACGGCAATACCGGCCACAAAGATCTGGCCGTCGGCATCGCGGCGGACCGTCAGATCCGGCCCTTCCAGATATATCTGCTCGATGCCCAGGGTCATCAGCGAATGGGCAGAGACCGCCACCACCACCTTGGGCAGCAGCAAGGCCTCACTCTTGTTCGCAGGGTCATGCAGGACCACGTCGCCCAGCTCGAAAGTCGGCACCAGACCCGAGCGGTAAGCATTCAGCCGGCCAATGGAAACCGGTACACCCAGGCTGCGTGAGGCCAGGGATTCCAGCTCGGGGCGCCACTGTTCGATTCGCGGCACAATCCAGAAATGGAGCCCCCCCCACACGGTGGCCAGCAGCAGCCACAGGCTCAGGACCAGTCCCAGAGACCACCGTGCCAAGCTGGCCAGCCTATGAATTTGGCGAGTTGGGAGTGGTTTCGGTTCGATCATCGGTGGCCTAGCAATGGCAGGAATTATGACCGGCGCCCCCGTGCACGTTTCGGTAACCACACGTTGCCGGGCTGATTACCTGCCTGCCTGACATCATTTTTCACGGTCCGCATGCAGTCCCCAGAGCAAGCAATGGCAGAAAACGCCCTCAATGTTCCTTCCCCGGCCCAGTACTCGCGCTTTGTGCAGCGCCTTCACCGCCGTTACGAGAACTGGTTTGACGCCTTGCCGCCGGGAGCCCCCGACCGGGCCCTGATGGAGCAGGCCCTGGGCACGCTGCAGTCGCGCGGCCTGGACCTCTCCGCGGCGCTGCGCGTGCTGCGCCAGTTGGTGATGGAGCGCATCATCGTGTTGGACTGCGAACAGCAGGCACCTCTCGCCGTGGTGACCAAGGCCGTCACCGAGCTGGCCGAGCTGGCCCTGGATCGCGCCTGCACCCAGGTGCGCGCCGAACTCGACACCCGGCATGGTGCACCTCAAGGACCCGCCGGCCAGGAAGTCCAGTTCTGGGTCATAGGCATGGGCAAGCTAGGTGCCCGCGAGCTCAATGTCTCCAGCGACATCGACCTGATCTACGTCTACGAACATGACGGCGACACCCGGGGCAAGGCCGACGGCCGCGGCGTGATCTCCAACCACGAGTACTTCGGCCGTGCCGTCAAGGGCATCTTCAGCCTGATCGGCGACACCACCGAGCACGGCTTTGTCTTTCGCGTCGACCTGGCTCTGCGGCCCAACGGCAATTCCGGTGCCCCCGCCGTTTCGCTGTCCTCTCTGGAGGAGTATCTACAGATCCACGGCCGGGAGTGGGAGCGCTTTGCCTGGCTCAAGAGCCGCATCGTGGCGCCGCTGGCCGATATCCAGACCCCCAACGTCCAGGCCCTGCGCGGCGTGGTGCTGCCCTTTGTGTTCCGCCGCTATCTGGACTATGCGGTGTTCGACTCGCTGCGCAGCCTGCATCGCCAGATCCGCGACCACGCCTCCAAGCGCAGCGCAGGCCATCCCGAGCGCGCCAACGACGTCAAGCTCTCGCGCGGCGGCATCCGCGAGATCGAATTCATCGTGCAGCTGCTGCAGGTGGTGCGCGGCGGCCAGTTCCCCGAACTGCGCCGCCGCCCCACGCTGGAAGCGCTGCAGCGCCTGGTGCAGGCCAATCTGATGAGCGCCGAAATTGCCGATGCGCTGAGCCGCGCCTACATCTTCTTGCGCCAGGTGGAGCACCGCATCCAGTATCTGGACGATCAGCAGACCCATGTGCTGCCCACACGCGACGATGATCTGCTGTGGATTGCCCGCACCCTGGGCTATGCCGATGCCTGCGGCTTTCTGCACCATCTGGACGAGCACCGCGAACTGGTGGCACAGGAGTTCGACACCTTGCTCGGCGGCGACTCCCAGCAATGCAGCAACGGCCACTGCAATGCCGCCAAGGCTGCGGCAGGCGGACCGCCCACGCCCAGAGACATCGAAGACCTGATCGAGGCCCTGCCTCCCTCGCTGGCCGGGCAGGTCGCCGACTGGCGCAGCAATACCCGCATCAATGGCCTGCGCGACGAGACGCGGGCCCGTTTGTTCAGGCTGGTGGAGCGCACCTCGCAATGGGTGGAAAGCGGCCAGTCCAGCGAAGAAGCTGCCAAACGCTTTCTGCAGTGGCTGGAACCCTTGCTGCGCCGCGAAAGCTACCTCGCCTTGCTGCTGGAACGCCCGGCAGTTCACGAGAGGTTGCTACATCTTTTGGGAGCTGCACGCTGGCCTGCACGTTACCTGCAGCAACACCCCGGGGTGATCGACGAGCTGGCCAGCGATGCCATCCTCAAGGAGCGCTTTGTTGCAGCAGACTTCGAGCACGAGCTGGCCATGCGCCTGGCCGCCCTGCAGTCCACGGGCGAGGACGACGATGAAACCCTGCTCAATCTGCTGCGCCGCGCCCACCATGCCGAAGTCTTCCGCACCCTGGCGCGCGATATCGAAGGCCGCATTACCGTAGAGCAAGTGGCCGACGACCTCAGCGCCCTGGCCGACAGCGTGCTGCGCATCACGGCCCAATGGTGCTGGAGCCGGCTCAAGAACCGCCATCGCGATACGCCACGTTTCGGCATCGTGGGCTACGGCAAGCTGGGCGGCAAGGAGCTCGGCTACGGCAGCGATCTGGACATCGTCTTCGTCTTCGATGACGACGATGACCGCGCGCCCGAGGTCTACGCGGCCTATGTGCGCAAGCTCATCAACTGGCTGACCGTCAAGACCGGTGAAGGCGATCTGTTCGAGATCGACACCGCGCTGCGCCCCAACGGCAACTCGGGCCTGCTGGTGACCAGCTTCGAGTCCTATGCCAATTACCAGCAGCAGCGCGGCAGCAACACCGCCTGGACCTGGGAACACCAGGCCATGACGCGTGCCCGCTTTGTGCTTGGCAGCCGCGACTTTCCCTCGCCTGCAGGCGAGCCTGCGACCGATCTGCACCTGCATCAGCGCTTTGATGCGGTGCGCGAAGCCGTCATCACCGCGCCGCGCGATGCCGCTGCTCTGCGCAACGAGATTGAAACCATGCGTGAGCGGGTGCGCGGCGCCCACCCGGTACGCGGCGGCCTGTTTGACGTCAAACACAGCCCCGGCGGCATGGTGGATGTGGAATTTGCCGTGCAGTACCTGGTGCTTGCCGAATCCGGCGCGCACCGCGAGCTGATCGCCAATGTGGGCAATATCGCCTTGCTGCAGCGCGCCGAAGACGCGGGCCTGCTGCCCAAGACAGTGGGCTATGAAGCAGCCAAGGCCTACCGCGAGCTGCGCCGCCTGCAACACGTGGCAAGACTGGATGAGCGTTCCGGACAGCTGGAACCAGAGCAGGCCCAGGCCCAGCGTGAAGCGGTACTCAAGCTCTGGACTGCGGTGTTCGGGCCTGTCGACTCAGCGCAAAGCAGCTAACTGTCTCAAGGGACCGGAGATTGGTGAGTACCTGCTTTTCGAAGCACTGGCAGCATCCATCAAGATTTGCCTACAGGCATTGCCAAACTGTTACAAAAATGAAACCCACGGGGGCTGGAACTTCTGCAACAGTGTCTTATCTGATAGTCAAGTGCAATGAACTGACAGGTCTGCATTCACCAATTTCCAGTTGCGAAGCCCTTGGGTACGCCCATTGAACAATCCCCGGAGCGCTTCTCCTCCCTCCCTCTCTTAATTCGTTTCGGGATGCTTCGCAGCTTTTTTATGCCCCAAAAAAGGCCACTTTCGAGTGGCCTTTTCTTTGACGGCATGCTGTCACTCAGTGGGGCACGGTGTTCACAAAGCTGGGGCGTGCCGCCAGCTTGATCAGCAAGGCGGCCAGATTCGGATGCTCGGCGCGCCAATCCATCTCGGGAAAGCGGAAATCCAGCCAGGCCAGGGCACAGCCGACGCTGATATCGGCCAGCGTCAGATGCGTGCCTCCGCAGCAAAACGGCTTCTCGCCCAGGCCCTGAGACATGACCTTGAGCGCGGCCTGGACCTTGCCCATCTGGCGGTCCATCCAGGCCTGGCTGCGCTGCTCTGCGCTGCGGCCGGGCCAAGTGGCCTCCAGCCGCACCAGAACCGCAGCGTCCAGCATGCCGTCAGCCAGGGCCTCCCAGGTCTTGACCTCGGCGCGCTCGCGGCCCGTGCCCGGAATCAGCTTGCCAACCGGCGAAAGTGTGTCCAGATATTCGACGATAACGCGCGAATCGAACATGGCCTCCGTGCCGTCCATCACCAGACGCGGCACCTTGCCCAGAGGATTGCCCGTCCCCGGCGCAAGCGCTTCCTCCCAGGGGTTTTCTTCGACGAATTGATAGTCCAGCTTCTTTTCGGCCAGCACGACGCGGACTTTGCGCACAAAGGGGCTGGTGGTGGAGCCTATTAGTTTCATAGCAGCGGTTCCATGACACGAGTCACCGGCGACGGGCCGGTGCGATGATTCTATGCGCTGGCATGGCGGCACGGCTGCCGCCGCAAAGGGCCGGCATGCATGCCGGCCGCGGCCGCCGAGCAACCCAGCGCGGCGTGCGACTGATGCAGCGCACCTACAATTGCGCCACCATGAACCTGTCCTCCCTCACCGCCATCTCTCCCTTGGACGGCCGCTACGCCGCCAAGCTGTCCGCACTGCGCCCCATCATGAGCGAATACGGCTATATGCACCGCCGTGTTCAGGTCGAGGTGACCTGGTTCATCGCCCTGTCCGATGCCGGCTTTGCCGAATTCCCCGCGCTGTCGGCCGAATCGCGCGACTATCTGCACGCGCTGGTCGCCAACTTCTCCGAAGCCGACGCAGACGCCATCAAGGCCATCGAAAAGACCACCAACCACGACGTGAAGGCCGTGGAGTACTGGATCAAGTCCAAGTTCGATGGCCGCGCCGAGCTGCAAAAGGCCGCCGAGTTCGTGCACTTTGCCTGCACCAGCGAAGACATCAACAACACCAGCCACGCGCTGCAGATCCGCGTCGGCCGCGACACCGTGCTGCTGCCCGCCATCGACGGCATCATCGCCAAGCTGCGCGAGATGGCCCACCTCTACGCCGAAGTGCCCATGCTCAGCCGCACGCACGGCCAGACCGCCTCTCCCACCACCGTGGGCAAGGAACTGGCCAATGTGGTCGTGCGTCTGCAAAAGGCCGCTGCCAACATCGCCGGTGTGAAGATTCTGGGCAAGATGAACGGCGCCGTGGGCAACTACAACGCCCACCTGTCGGCCTGGCCCGAGTTCGACTGGGAAGCCTTCAGCCAGAACGTGGTGGAATCCGCCGAGCCCAAGGGTCTGGGCATCAGCTTCCAGCCCTACTCCATCCAGATCGAGCCCCATGACTACATGGCCGAGCTGTTTGACGCCATGGCTCGCACCAACACCATCCTGATCGACCTGTCGCGCGACATCTGGGGCTATGTGTCCCTGGGCTTCTTCAAGCAGCGCCTGAAGGCCGGCGAGATCGGCTCGTCCACCATGCCCCACAAGGTCAATCCCATCGACTTCGAGAACTGCGAAGGCAATCTGGGCATGGCCAACGCCATGCTCAAGCATCTGGCCGAGAAGCTGCCCATCAGCCGCTGGCAGCGTGACCTGACCGACTCCACCGTGCTGCGCAACATCGGCGTCGCCTTTGGCTACACCACGCTGGCCTACGCTTCGCTGATGACCGGCCTGAACAAGCTGGAGCTCAATGAAGAGCGCCTGCAGGAAGACCTGAACCACGCCTGGGAAGTGCTGGCCGAGCCCATCCAGACCGTGATGCGCCGCTATGGCGTGCAGGGCGCCTACGAAAAGCTCAAGGAAGTCACGCGCGGCAAGACCGTGCTGGCCGAAGACCTGCACCGCCTGATCAACGGTCTGGAAATCCCCCAGGCCGACAAGGACCGTCTGCTGGCCATGACGCCAGCCTCCTACATCGGCAAGGCTGCCGAGCTGGCCAAGCGCGTTTGAACCGCAAGTTTGATCCGCAAAAAGGATAGCTGCTAGCGCTTGATACTCAAGCTTTTCAGCATCAAAGAGCTGCCAAAGCCAATGTTTATTGGCGCTGGCAGCTCTTGTTTTTGATAGTTTTCAAAAGGACTGCCTGCGGGCAGCACCGCCATGGCCATCAAGTCCACCATCTTCAAAGCCAATCTGTCGATTGCCGACATCGACCACAACTACTACGCCGACCACAATCTGACGCTGGCGCGCCATCCCAGCGAAACAGATGACCGCATGATGGTGCGCCTGGTGGCCCTGGCGCTGAACGCCTGGAAGCTGCAGGACCTGTGCAATGGTGACGGCACGCTGGGCTTTGGCATCGGCTTGTCCGACCCTGATGATCCGGACGTGCACATCACCGACTACACCGGCCAGAAGCGCCTGTGGATCGAAGTCGGCCAGCCCGACGAAAAGCCCATCACCAAGGCCTGCAACAAGTCGGACCATATGCTGGTCTACCCCTTCAACCACGCCGCCCATGTCTGGTGGAAGGGTCTGGAAGGCAAGCTGGCCCGCCAGAGCAAGCTGGAAGTGCATTACATCGACTCGGAAGTGGCCCAGCAACTGGGTGCGCTGGCCGAGCGCAGCATGCAACTGCAGGCCACGATTCAGGAAGGCCAGCTCACGCTGTCCAGCAATCTGGGCACGGTGTTTGTCGAGCCCACGCGCTGGAAATAAGCTTCAGAAACTCTGGCCGCGCCGCTCCGCCGCGCGCTCCGCATAGCGGTTGAAGCGCCAGGAATCGCCCTCGACCGTGATGCGACGCCATACGGCCCGCTTCTCGGCGGGCTCCATGGCCGTCCAGTACTGCACCTCGTCGAAACTGCGGCCGCAGCCCTTGCATTTCTCGTCGCCCTGACTGGTGGAGCAGATGGCAATGCAAGGCGTATCGGGCATGGTGTCGAACCAGGCCAGCCAGGCAGCCATGGCATGTGACGGAAAGCCCTCCACCGCCACCTCGGACTCGCAGGCATGAATCATCAGCGCATACACCTCGGCCAGAGCCTTCACCTCGGGTGCCAGCAGCACGCCGTCGGGCGATGGAGCACGGCCTCGCCAGTAATTGATGGCAGCTTCGATGTCGGTGATGTGAATGGCAGTCATGGAGCAGGCATCATAAGCCGCTGCCATGAGGCCTGCGTCAGCAAGGTTGCTTCTTTTTTGGTAGCTGCCTGTGTTGTGTGCAAAGGCGCTGCAAGGCAGCTGCTCAATATAAAACCTGTGAACTAGATGGGGTTTGAAACTTGAAATCCCATGCCTGCTGTGTTGAAATGCGCAGCTTCGAAGGGGAGTAGCTTATCGGGCGCATGTTTTGCGTCATGAGCGGATGGTCGTCAATACGAAGCGCAAGCTTCCGGCCATACGGTTTGCAGCCAGGCTGCAATCGAGCAAGACCTTTGATAGGCCGATGACGGTCAATCAAAGTGTCTGCCCCTGCACGATTCCTCGCGCGGGTTTGCGCTTCGACTTACGTCACCTTGGTCTTCACCCGCTGGCGTCAAGTGCCAAACCTATGCAGACTGCACCAGCGGCATTCCACAACGAGGAAAAATCACATGGATCTGGACTTTCTGACCCACACGCCCTTCTGGATTGCGCTGGGCCAAATCATCATCATCGACATCCTGCTAGGCGGCGACAACGCGGTCGTGATCGCACTGGCCTGCCGCAAGCTGCCACCCGAGCAGCGTCGCAAGGGCATCATCTACGGTACTGCCGGTGCCATCGTCCTGCGCATCATCCTGATCGCCTTTGCCATGGTGCTGCTGCAGCTGCCGTTCCTGAAGGTCGTGGGTGCCATACTGCTGATCTGGATCGGTATCAAGCTGATTGCTCCCGATGACGAAGGTCACGACAACATCGAAGGCAGCGACAAGCTGTTTGCCGCCATCAAGACCATCATCGTCGCCGACCTGGTGATGTCCGTGGACAACGTGATCGCCATCGCCGGCGCAGCCCAGAGCTCGGGCGACCACCAGATGCTGCTGATCGTGCTGGGTCTGCTGATTTCCGTGCCCATCATCGTCTGGGGCTCGCAGCTGGTCATCAAGCTGATGGAGCGCTTCCCCATGATCATCGTGGCCGGCGGCATGCTGCTGGGCTGGATCGCGGGCGGCATGTTCGTGACCGACCCCGTGTTCGTGAACACCGACAAGTGGCTGTGGATGCCCAAGCTGGGCACGACCGATGCACAAGGTCTGGCCGAGATCTCCAAGACCCTGTACTGGGCAGCCCATATCGGCGGCGCGCTGCTGGTTCTGGCCCTGGGCAAGTTCATTGCCAGCCGCCGCCCCGCGGTTGCAGCCCACTAAGTCTGGAAAACCCAGCAATTCGTGAAGGAATGCGGGAACTGACCGCAGCCTTCACGACTCACAATAGAAACAAGTCGGCACATTCCTACAGATGTGCCGCATTCTTCAACCTTCGTTCCCGTTAGGACGCACTTTGAACCCCATCATTGTTTACGTGGATGACGCCACATACGCCCAGCCTATGCTCGAGGCACTGGCGGGATCGAGCCAGGCGGCTTCCTCCCACTGGTTGCTGGTGGCCTGTGCTCCGCGCATGACCCACCGTGTGAGCAAATGGGTCAGCCATCGCGCTCGCGAGAACTGGCGCGGCAAATGGGCAGACAAGCTGTTTGCGGCGCTGATGCCCGTGATGGCGACGACAGGAGGCAAGGTCACCGCCGTGCTGGCCAAGGGCCCGCTGACCGAGCTGGTCGCCGAGTTGCAACAGGAACATGGCGCAGCGCAGATCATCGACGCCCGCCGCCCCAAGCAGGAGGTCGTGCAAGCCGCTCCCGTCAAGGCCAATGCCAAGACAGGCGCCACCGGTGGCCGCTGGAATCTGCCCGGCACCATGGCGGCGATTGCCGCCATGATGGGCTTTGTGATCGACGACTCGCTCTCGATTTAAGAGCTTCAAGCACTCTCAAAATAAGCCTTGCGCGGCCAACACCTCGCAAGGCTTTTTTTATGCTGTGCCGCGATGAGCGCAGACACGGCCTGCTGCTATGCTGGTCAGCATGAAAATCCTCGTCAAATGGCTTCTTTGCGCGGCGGCTCTTCTCGCGGTCGCCTATGTCTACAGCGGCGTACAGGTACAGAGCTTCGGCTCGGCCATGATTGCGGCCCTGGTCATCGGCCTGCTCAACACCATCATTCGCCCCATCCTGGTGATACTGACGCTGCCCGTGACCATCATCACCGTGGGCCTGTTCCTGCTGGTGGTCAACGGCCTGATGTTCTGGATGGCCTCCGGCATCCTCGGCGGCTTCCATGTCACCGGCTTCTGGGCCGCCATGCTGGGTGCGCTGATCTACTCGGTACTGGGCCTACTTATTGACCGCCTTGTCGCGCAGCTGTTCCCGGAGTAACTCTTCCACGGCACGCAAACGCGTGTCGATGATGGAAGCCTCGAAGTAATCGGCACTGGCGCCGGCCTTGCGGGCCAGATCCTGCGCGGCCTTGAAGCGATCCACCGCTGCCGCGTAGTCATAGTGCGCCACCTGGGCCTCTGCTTCGGCCCGCAGGGCGCGCATCTCCTGGCCCTGGCTGCGCCACACGCGCGCCAGCGTCTGCCAGGCCGAGCCATCGCGCGGATGGTCCGTCACCCAGGTCTGCAGGGGGCTGGCCATGGATCCAGCCTGGTTGAGCCTGAGCAGGATTTCCGTCTTGAGCAACAGCTCTGGCCTGCGTGGTGCGACCTGCTCCACCACGTCAATCGTGGCCAGGCTTGGCCCGGCCTCACGCGGCCCGGCCTCGCGCGGCCCGGCCAGATTGCCGCTGGCCATGACCCTGGGCGCCGCCTGGGGGGCATTGCCGGACTGCAGCGGCAAAGCCGCCAAGGCCGCCTGCGGGTTGTCTGCCTTGAATTCAAGCTCGGCATTCAGCCATCTGGCTTGAATATTCGCTGGTGCGTTGCCCGCCGTCGCCGCGAGCAGCCGCTGCGCCATCTCGCGCGCCAGCGGCCAGTCGCGCAGATACATGGCACTGAGCGTCGCGGCATAGAGCTGAGCGACCTGCTCCAACTGGCTCAGGCTGGAAAAACTGCCGGAACGCGGCAGCGTGGCCCACTGGCGACGTACCTCGACACCGGGGTTGGAGATCACACGGGCGCGGGCCGCCATCATCACATGCTCCAGCGTCGGCACGGGGTCGGCCGCACGCTTGCCGGGCGGAATGCGCGAATCCATGTCCGCGATACGCTGGGTAGTCAGCGGGTGGCTGCGCAGATAGGGCCAGCTGCCGTTGTCATTGAGCCGGCTGGCCTGCTGCAGCTTGCCGAACATGCTCACAAAACCCTGGGGGGCAAAGCCCGCGGGAGACATCAGGCTGTAACCCATGCGGTCCGCCTCGCTCTCCATGGCGCGCGAGAAGTTCAGCTGGTTTTGCATCACCGCCGCCGGACCGCCCATCATGATGGCCATGGCTGCATCGGGGCTGCGCGTGGCCGCCAGGGCGCCCAGCAGCATGGAAGCCAGCATCAGCGGCGTCTGCTTGCCTTGCTGCGCCATCATGCGGGCAATGTGGCGCTGGGTGATGTGACTGGTTTCATGGGCAATGACCGAGGCCAGCTCATCGCCGCTGCTGACCACGCCGATCAGACCCAGATAGACGCCCATATAGCCGCCGGGCAGTGCAAACGCGTTGACCTGGCGGTCCTTGCCCAGGAGCAGCGTCCAGGCAAAGCGCTCCTCCAGCTCGGGCGACAGCTCGCCATTCTTGCGCGCCGCATCCTGCAGGTGCAGCCAGATGCCTTCCACATATTCCTGCAGCACCGGGTCGTCCAGATAGTCCGGATCGCGGTACAGCTCGCGGACGATGGAATCGCCCAGACGCCGCTCCTCGCCCGTGGTCAGCGACGATGCGCCGTCGCCCAGGGTCGGCAAACCCGCCGCCTGCGCAGAGGAAGCCAATGGGGATACGGCCTGAATAGCTATCAAAACAGAAGCTGTCAGCGCTTTTAGAATATGAACTGTACGCAGTTTTGGCATCAAAAATGGCATGGCAATCACAGCATTGCCGACATACGGATCCTCCATATGCCGACCGTTCCACACCCCACTATGATGCCTTGATTGATGGATGCGGCGAGATGCCCGCCTGTGATGCCCAGGTATAGCCGCCACCCACCACCCGCTCAACCCTGATTGCGCCGCAGAGCCGAACCCGTCTGCAGCCGGAAAGAACCGCCATGTCCTCTCTTACCCACTTCGACGCCCAGGGCCAGGCCCATATGGTGGACGTTGGAGCAAAGCCCAGCACCCACCGCATCGCCGTCGCCGAAGGCCGCATCACCATGAAGCCCGAGACCCTGGCCATTGTGCAGGCCGGCACGGCCAAAAAAGGCGACGTGCTGGGCGTGGCCCGCATCGCCGCCATCATGGCCGCCAAAAAGACCAGCGACCTCATCCCGCTTTGCCACCCCCTGGCCCTGACCCGCGTTGCCGTGGAGTTCGAGCTGGAGCCCGAATCCAGCTCCATTCTCTGCACCGCCACCGTCGAGCTAAAAGGCCAGACCGGCGTGGAAATGGAAGCCCTGACCGCCGTGCAGGTCGGCTTGCTGACTATCTACGATATGTGCAAGGCGGTGGATAAGGGGATGGTGATGGGGGGAGTCAGGGTGTTAGAGAAGCAGGGGGGGAAGTCGGGGGATTGGGTCGCCTGAATCCTTACCCAGTACAAACTCAAACAAACTTGAGCGAATGATACTCGATGTGCGCTTGCAATATGGGATACAGCTTCCTTTCTTCACCATTAGGAACGGTTGCAAGGGTGAGGTCCCACTGTAGAACACTCGTTATTTTTTCCCATATTTGTATTCCACCAGCATATTGTCATCTCTGATCACTTCAGGGGCTCTGCCTAGCGCCTGAAGATCGTGCTCCACATTTAAAAACGGGATTTTGGCGTACTTCTCGACAAAACCATGCCCCTTTCTGAAGCTAGGCTTACCATCCACTGTCACCTGATAAAGGCGCTCCCAAGACTGCAAAGATTGGGCCTGCGTGAAAGGGTCCCACTGCGCGCCATAGATAAAGTTTTGATAGCGTCGTGTTTCCTTGAATACCGTCGATGCCGTATAGAACGCGTCCACCGATCCCGTCGCGTTGAATGCCAGCACTCCTTTATCGGTTAGATGACGACCGGCCAACGCCATCATTTCCTGTGAAAGCAACATAGAGCTATTGGCGCGCCAATGCCAGGTCGTATTCATCAGAATAAGGTCGTATTTTTCTTGCGGGTGGTACTGCAGCCAGCGGCGTGCATCGTCAATATGTAGACGTACACGCGGGTCTTCCAGTGCCCTACGCTGTGCCTCAAACTGGCGAGCCAGCGTCAGATAGCCGGGATTGATCTCGACCACCTCTATCTGCTCCACGCCAGGGAAGCCTTGCACGACTGTCAACCACGACCCGATGGACAGGCCCAGAATCAGCACCCTCTTGGCCTCGGGCTGCAGTACATTCAAGGCCAACGGTCGTTCAAGTCCATTGGTGTTGCGCTCCAGATCGACATTCACTTTGCCGTCATACACGTTCCCGCCATATACCAAGTAATCAACAAACGTCTGCCCTCCAACGTTTGGGGATTCAGTGATCGTAATAATTCCATGCCTATTTTCATGGACCATCACCACCGGCTCCGGATCCCCATACTTAATCGCCATAGAGCGGGCAAACGCATGCGCGTCACTCCAGGCCCAATATGTACCAACCAGAGTCAAGCCTAGGCACAGCAGTGCACAGCCCTGCACCATTAATTTTCGCCCCAGACCATATACCCAACCAGCAGCGCAGGCCAGCAAAAAAATCACACTAGCCAGAAAGGCAAAGGTCTGCGTAATTGTCAGAAACTCCAACAAGACATAGCCCGTTACCAGAGGCCCTAGCGCAGCCCCGGCCACATTCGTAATGTAGACTCGCGAGAAGTGCCGTCCCTTGCCCACATCATTGCCCGCCGACTGTTGTGGAGTGCCTAAATGATGGGTTACAGGGAACAACACCGACAAGGTGGCAGCAGTCAGAAAAATACCCAGTGGGGCGACAATATCGTCTAACGCCAAATCTGTGGAGCCTAAAAAAGCCCAAGGAGCCATCACCGCTACAACGGCTCCCAGCAGCAGCACCAGCACTGAGACCTTCTCAATATCCTGACGCTGCGGCAACTGACACACGCGCTTGCCGATCTGCGCCCCCAGGGCGATCCCCAGCAAATAAGTGGCCAACACAAAGGCAAACGCCTGCGGCGTGCTCTGATTGGCATAACCATAGAGACGCACCCAGGCGATCTCAAGTGACAGGCTACAAAAACCTGTCCAGAAACTGATAAAACGAGCAGCATTCATGGCAAAAAATCTCCTTTAGGCTGCAGCATGCGCAGTCATATTTGCCGAATGCCCACGCGACAACTTCGCCGCCAGCAAGGTCGCCGCAAAACAGCCCAGATTGATGGCTGCTGCCGTCCAGGCACTAGTATTTAGACCCCAGTGCATAAACAATATATTGGCCGTCAGCCACGCCCCAAACGCCGCTCCCAGAGTATTGAAGAAGTACAGCATTCCGACCGACACTCCCACATTGGTCAGGGACTCATCAAAGAACATTGTGAGCAAGGGCAGCGTGGTTCCCATAATCGTAGTGGGCACCAGCACTATCAATACCGCCATAAACGCCACACTTCCATAAGACCAGCCCCAGCTACCAAGCGACTGCACGGCGGCAAACAACCATGGACTGACAAAGCCGATCACGGCTAGTCCCAGCTCCGCCAACGCATAAAACCGAAGCCGCTCACGCGGCCAGCGATCAGCCAGCCAGCCCCCGAGCGCCCCACCAATGCCAATGCCCAACATGAAAGACGAAACGATCAGCGTCACAGAATCGATATCGACCCCCAGCCCGGTAAACAGATAGCGCTGCCACACCACCTGATACACCAGCGCGGCACATCCAGAGGAAAAAAATGTGAGCGCAATCAGCGCAGAAGAAAGTTTCTTCATTACAAACACGTCCATAGCAAACAGCCAATACCTAATTCGCCCGACGGCTCAAGGCGCTTTGATAAAGCAAGGGTTGCGAGCCGCTGCTTCCTGAAAATCTACCCACTGTGCACCGGCAAACACCACCCTCTGCACAAAATCCAGTGGCGGCGTGCGCAAAAAACTGCCTGCCTGCGCCAAAGCTGGTGCCTGTGCAGCCTCATCGCCTGCAAGCAAATCACGCAGCGTCTGGTGAACTACCGCCGTGGTGTAAGGACGCTTGGAGTTGGCCTTCAACGCTGTCACCACCCGAGGATTAGCCTGCGCATAGCCTGGACTGAGCCAAAGCAAGGCTGGCACCTCATAAGAGTCCACTGTCAACCGATTGATATCCGACTTGCTGCACCGTTGTTCAGACAGCCCCTGCCCATGATCAGACACATACAGCATCACGGCCGAACGCCCGTCCTGCTCCAGAGCATCGATCACCTGATCAAGCACTGCATCGGTATAGGCAACACTGTTTTGGTAGGCCTGCTCCGCGCTGTGCGGCAGGGCAAAGGGACCGAAACCTGGTGGATAACGGTGCTCAAACTGGAAATGGCTGCCCATGGTGTGCAACACCGCAAACGCCCGCCCAGCCCCCTCATTTATCGCCAAAAAGCGCTTCAACGCGGGCAACAAAACCTCGTCATAGCTGCCTTGTGACACAAAGCTGGAAGGATTCAGGAAAGCTCTAGACTGTGCCTCATTCGCGTATGCAGCGATCACGCCATCAAACTCGCCCACAGCCGCCTGATTGGAGAACCAGCCGGTGCGATAGCCCACCTGTGCTACCTGCGACAGAACGGAGCGCATTGCTTGTGGATTAGGCGTGCCGTCCGGCCATAGCACGGGCTCTTTCGTCAGCATGGAAGGCACTGCCTGCCGCGTTGAAACAGACTGCGCGACCACATTGGAAAACGGTAGAACCTGCTCGCCCCGCGCCAAACGCTCTAATAAAAGGGGCGTGGTCTGTACCTCGAGTTGAGGATTAAACAGCTGCCAAGCCTTGCGCGAGGAAGACTCACCAATCACTAATACCACCACCTCTGGCGCGCCCGAGGCCAGCGCAGGTGCATCCTGCACCTCGCGCATGCTTGCGATAGACGCCTCCACCACCCGTCGCGCCTGCCAGTACTGCGCCAATGCCCATGGCAACTCATATGGAAAGGCGCGGGGCAAATCAACATCGAAACCAATGGCCCGATCCCCCTCCTTGAAAGGGTCGTCGTTCATCGATGCTCGACTCTGAACCTTGGCATGCTGCTCAACCACAGGCTCCCGCACACTCCACTGCACGATACGGGGAAGCAGCAGCAGACCCACGCACACCAGCAACACACGCGCCCGCGGCCATCCCGCCCAGCGCCAGTGACGCTTGTGCCAAAGCCCGTAAAGCACCAGGCCACACAAACCGTTCCAGAGCAGCATCGCCAGCACAATGTTGCGTGGCATAGACAGCAACAGCCCCTTCAATTCACCAAGGCTGCTAGCCATGGCCATGCCAATCAGGCTGGCATTCAGCGGCGTTTCGTTCATATAACGCACTGCCACCGAAATGGGTAGCCACCACAGACACAGTCCCCACGAAACGCCCCAAGCTACCCAGGGGCGGGCAAACAGTGCCATTGCCAGAGCAGCCAGCAGCAAAGATTTGAACAAGCGATCCTGCATGTCCAGCCAATACGTGGCGGGGTACAAGCTCTGCTCCCAGGGCAGCAGGTTCGGAATATTCCAGACGAGCACCAAGACCACAAAAAACCACCAGGCAGGCTGGGCATACCATCGCGTCCGCAGAGGCGACAGTGAGCATTGCCCAGGTTCATTCACGTGGCAGGGCATGGATGTTGTGCGTTGTGGCAAGAAGCGAATAAGGCCCATGAATACGAAAGATGAAAGACATGAGCTGCGCAGACGCTGCCCCACCGGCTCACTCTGAGCGGGTTTACTAAAAGCCTCCTACAGGCACGTAACCAATGATGTTTGCCTTCGCGTCCAGCAGCACGATCCAGCTGTCGAGCTGGCGGCCAGAGACCAGCGGCAAATAAAATACCTGCTTAAGCGTCTGTGGTAACGCTTGCATGGCTTTGTCAATCAATTGCCGCTGCTCTGCGCTTGCTGCGTGGAGCAGCGTAGCGATAGGCTGCATACGCTGCATCGCTTGAGGGCGACTGATGTCATAGCTTTGCCACCAGCCAGGGCGAGCACTGGGCTCGATGCCTTGCAGTGACAGCTCTATGCTTTGCAAAGTTTCTCCGCCGTTTCGCGAAGCGCGCACACCCAACAATCGAGGTCCGTCCCAAGGCAGCTGCCGAAAGCCTCCTAAAGTTTGAGCCATGTCTTCGGTGTTGATTTGCGAGGCGGATACGACCACAAACCGGTCCACCTCAAACACCAACGCAACAGGGCGGGCGTTAGCAATCGTGTGTAGCCCATAAGTCAGTGCGCCCAGTTGCAGCAAGATGACCAGACTGAGGTCCATCAACAACTCTCGGCGAGGCTTAGCCGGATTGGCCAGTATCGCTGTGAGCAGCGGGCCACATACAACATCGACGCCCAGCAAAATCAGAAATAACTGGGGCGCCCCCACCAAGCCGTAATAAGGCTTAGGAATCCAGTACGCAAAAACGATCCACGCAACAACCAGAGCCAGAGCGCAGCTGGCGCCAAAGTGGATACTCAGAGCCCTTAGGGCAAAAGTCAGACGTGTAGGCTTTGTGCTCTGTTGCATGCGCTAGCGTTGCGGTTCAATAAGGGGTCTGTGACAGGCTGAGAGGCGGGGGCCGGAGAACTGCGCAAATCAAGCCAACAATAAAAAAGGATTCCTTACGGAATCCTTTTTCCAGCTTAGGAAGCTGCGTTATTAACGGCAGCTAGCGGGGGCGTACTTGGCCAGCAAAGTGCCAGGAGTGGTACTAGCCATGCCACCATTGGTGGATGCGGTTTGAGTCGTGGAAGCGCAGCTCCAGTCGAGCGAGCCTGTGACTCCATTGGCCTGCGCAGTAGCCAGCTTGACGGCAGCACTTACCGCCCCTGATGCGCCAGCCACAGAGCGGACATAAGGGCCCATCACCAGAGTATTTTCACCAGTTTTAATACCAACAGCCTTGAAGTTGTAAGATACAGTGACTTCACCAGAGTCAGCAATTTTAACGCTGTCCACGAACTTAGAGTTCGCACCAGTGCTGCCGGCCTGCGCATTCCAGGTCGTGACCACGATGGCGAGATCTGCAGCACTTGCAGCATCTGCACCAATCATTGCTTTAGCTCCTTGAGCCTGACCCAAGCCTTCAGAAACGCGGGCGCGGATTGTGTAATCCTGATAAGCAGGCAGAGCCACGGCAGCCAAAATACCGATGATCGCGACAACGATCATCAGTTCGATCAGGGTAAAACCCTTTTGAATGGAACGCTTCATTTCAAACTCCCTAGTTGGATGAGACACAAGCGACCAAGCAATCAACGTGCCAACAATTTGGCAAAGGCAGGACTCATCCAAGATGACACGTTTGGCAACATTCACGCGAGTTTGAGTAACAATTTTGGCGATCCAATCGCAAGCGGTGACAAATTTGTCACACACTTAACACCCGTCAAGCCGGCCTGTCACTCCACGACGAAGCGCATGGTGCTTCCCGCCAGGTCCACCGTATCGCCATTGAGCAGCGGCACAGACAGAGGGCCCACCACCTGACCATTGAGCTTGAGGTCTTCGCTTGCGCCCTCCAGTTGGGTGAGCACAAAGCCATGGGGCTTCTGGGTGATGGAGGCGATGGCTACACCGGGCTTGCCCAGGGTGGTGACGACCTTGAAAAGAGGTATTTCCCTGCCGGCCAGGCTGCCGGTAAGCATGCGAATCACGGCGTGGCGCGCAGGCAGCGCGGCGAGCGAGCCCTGGATGGTGGAGCTGAAGCTGGAGATTTCACCAAACCCCGAGGGGCTGGCAAGTTTGGCATAGCCGCTGTCTGCCTCTTCGGAAATATGCGCCAGCGCCTTTTTGCCGCCTTGGGCAGTTGACGTATTCGTATCGGCAATCACGGTATCGAGAAAGCGGATTTTGTAGCGGCCAATGTCCAGCAGGTCGCCGTTGAGCAGGTCCTGCTTCTGGATGGCGCGACCGTTGACATAGGTGCCGTTGGTGCTGCGCAGGTCTTCAATGCTGACCTTGCCGCCAGAGATGGTGAGCACGGCATGCTCGCCGCTGACCGCAAGATTCTCGATCACGATGTCGTTGTAGGGACGACGACCCAAGGTCGTGCGCTCCTTGGTGAGCTGTACTTCCTTGATGACTGCGCCGTCGATTGAGATGACCAAAGTCGGCATGCTCGAAGCTCCTGAGGAAACGCCAAGTCCTGCTTGGCTGCACTGGCTAGGACCACTCCCACTTGAGTGTGTGATTCAGCGCTCAATCATCAATCGTAACTGGATGAAACGCGCTTGCATGCTGCATCTTATTTCACTAATTCGATGAAGCCAGCTATTCGATTGAAATTTTCAACCATGCTGTCATTCGACTGCAGCATCTTTCGAATCGCACCCGCAATCTATCAAGTCGCCATATAAGAAAAGCCCGCGCTCGTTGAAAGCGCGGGCTTTTTTGCAAATCTTTGCAAAGTGGCGGCAGCCACCTATCCGTGATTTAGAACGGGATATCGTCATCCATGTCGTCAAACCCCGAAGCTGCGCGCTGGGGAGGAGGAGCCATGGGTGCAGGAGCAGGACGCTGCTGCATGGGTGCCGGTGCGGGGCGCTGCTGCATGGGAGCGGGAGCCTGACGGCGGGGTGCTTCGTAGCTGCTTTCGCCATAGCCATCATCGCTGCCGTAGCCGCCTTGCTGCTGACCACCTCCCTGGCGGCTGCCCAGCATCTGCATGGCGTCGGCACGGATTTCGGTGGCGTAGCGTTCCTGGCCGGAGGCCTGGTCGGTCCATTTGCGGGTGCGCAGGCTGCCTTCCACATAGACCTGGCTGCCTTTGCGCAGGTACTGGCCCACGATTTCGGCCAGTTTGCCGTTGAAGACCACACGGTGCCATTCGGTGGCTTCGCGGTTTTCTCCGGTGTTCTTGTCGCGCCAGCGGTCTGTGGTGGCGATGGTCACATTGGCCACCTGATCGCCGCTGGGGAAGGTGCGCATTTCGGGGTCACGACCCAGATTGCCGACGATGATGACTTTGTTGACGGATGCCATAGAGATACCTTTTCAAAAAGTGGCCCGGGCTATTGGGAGAGGTCCCGAACCAATGAACTTCGTATTCTGCCCCAAGCCAGCCATGAACAGCACGGGATTTCCCGATATCCCATCACGGCGATACATGGTGCTCCAGCAGAAAAGGGGCCACTGCGCGCGAGCAGCCGAGCAAGGGCGGCCCCGCTGCGAGGGCTGCGTCCCCCTCCGCGTAGCAGAGAGGAGGAAGGCGGGGCCGCCTAGGCGCACAGCGCCTCAGGGGGCGTTGCTGTAAGTCAGTGACGCCCCACCGGGCGCAGCGGCCAGGTCACGACCAGCCACAGGGCAACAAGCACCGCCGTCATGATGAACAAGCCCGGCACGCCCGCAAATTTGGCGACTGCACCACCGACAGCGCCACCGGCAAACAGGCCCAGCGACTGCAGCGTGTTGTAGGCACCCAATGCCGCACCACGCAGCGGCGCCGGAGCCATGCGCGAGACCAGACTTGGCTGGGTGGCTTCAAGAGCATTGAAGCCGCAGAAAAACAGAAACATCAGCAGCGCCATGCACCAGACCGTCGGAATGGTGCCGCTGGCGGCCAGCATGCCCAGACCGATCTGCACAACCAGTACCAGGCCAATGGCTCCCAGCAAGGCCTTGCGCAGCTTGCCCTTGCGCTCCATGGAAAACAGCAGGCCCATGGCCAGAAAGGACAGCAGCACGGCCGGCAGATAGATATGCCAGTGCTGCTCCTTGGCCAGACCGGCCTGCACCAGCATGGCCGGCACGGCCACCCACATGGACATCTGCACAGTATGCAGAATGAAGACGCCAAAATTCAGGCGCAGCAGATCGGACTGGCCCAGCAGCTCGCTGAACCTGCCCTTGGGCGCATCGGCATGCTGCCTGGGCTCGGGCGGCACCACCCACAGCACCACGGCAATGCCGGCCAGCGCCAGCGCACAGGTCAGACCGAAGATGCCGGACAGGCCTATCCAGGCATTGAGCAGCGGCGCCAGCACCAGCGCCAGTGCAAACATCAGGCCGATGCTGCCGCCCACCATGGCCATGGCCTTGGTACGCACGCCATCGCGCGTCAGATCGGCCAGCAGGGCAGTGACGGCGGCAGACACGGCGCCTGCGCCCTGAATGGCACGCCCCGCCATCAGGCCGGTCAGCGAGTCGGCCATGGCCGCAATCAGGCTGCCCGCCGCAAACACCAGCAGGCCGGCGACGATGACCGGCTTGCGGCCGATACGGTCGGAGGCCAGGCCGATGGGCAACTGGAACAGGGCCTGGGTCAGGCCATACAGGCCCATGGCCAGGCCGATCATGGCCGGGTCGTCACCGCCAGGGTATTTGCGTGCCTCCAGCATGAAGACGGGCAGTACCAGGAACAGGCCCAGCATGCGCAGCGCAAAGATCAGCGCCAGGGCGCCGCTGGAGCGGCGTTCCTGGGAGGTCATGGTGGAAGAGGATTTGTCCGTGCCCTGCGTGCCCGCGCTGGGGGAGGTATTGATTTTTTTCACGCTCAGATTTTGCCAAGAGTCAAAGTCTTATGCCCAGGTTAACTAAACCACTGCCGGGCAAAAGAGAGGAAATAAAACCGTAGATTGTCCGTGAACCTGGATCATCTAGTCACGCGCAAGCCCGTCTGACTATCATGGAGAGTTTTCCCCGTCTGGAGCGCCCGTGTCCCTGAAGCCTGATTCGCCCTCTGAAGTCCATGATGACAGCCTCTATCTGGGCCGTTCTCTGGCGCAGACACGTATCGCCATTCGCGGCGCACGCACGCACAACCTCAAGAACATCGACCTGGACATTCCCCGCAACCAGCTGGTTGTGATCACCGGCCTGTCGGGCTCGGGCAAGTCCAGCCTGGCCTTCGATACCTTGTACGCCGAAGGCCAGCGCCGTTATGTGGAGAGTCTCTCGGCCTATGCACGCCAGTTTCTGGGCCGCCTGGACAAACCCGATGTCGATCTGATCGAGGGCCTGTCGCCCGCCATTTCCATCGAGCAAAAGGCCACCAGCCACAACCCGCGCTCCACCGTGGGCACGGTGACCGAGATCAACGACTATCTGCGCCTGCTCTACGCCCGTGCCGGCACGCCGTTCTGTCCCGACCACAATCTGCCGCTGCAGGCCCAGACCATCAGCCAGATGGTGGACAGCGTGCTGCAGCTTCCCGAGGACACCAAGCTGATGATCCTCGGGCCCCTGGCGCGCGAGAAAAAGGGCGAGTTCGCCGAGCTTTTCGTGCAGCTCCAGGCCCAGGGCTATGTGCGCTTTCGTGTCGACGGGCAGATCTACGACGCCCAGTCCCTGCCCAAGCTGGAGAAGAACGAGCGCCACAACATCGATGTGGTGATAGACCGCGTCAAGGTGCGCGAAGACATCAAGCAGCGCCTGGCCGAGAGCTTTGAGGCTGCCTTGCGCGCCGGCGGTGCCGATGCCGGCGGCCGCGTCATCGCCCTGGAGATGGACGGCGGCAAGGAGCATCTGTTCAGCGCCAAGTTCGCCTGCCCGCTCTGCGACTACTCCCTGCCCGAGCTGGAGCCGCGCCTGTTTTCCTTCAACTCCCCCATGGGAGCCTGCCAGGCATGCGACGGCCTGGGCAACAGCGAAGCCTTCGACCCCGACCGTGTCGTGCCCTTCCCATCGCTGAGTCTGGCCAGCGGTGCCATCAAGGGCTGGGACAAGCGCAACAACTACTACTTCTCCATGCTGGAGAGCGTGGCCAAGCACTATGGCGTGAGCACCGAGACGGCGTTCGAGGAGCTGCCCGAGAAGGTGCGCGACGTGATTCTCTTTGGCTCGGGCGACGAATCCATGGAGTTCAACTATGTTTTCGAGAGCGGCGAACGCAAGGGCGAGGCCTTTATCAAGTCGCACCCGTTCGAAGGCATCATCCCCAATATTCAGCGCCGCTTTCGCGAGACCGAATCCCAGGTCGTGCGCGACGATCTGGCCAAGCTGCGCAGCATCCGCAAATGCCCCGAATGTGAAGGCACGCGCCTGCGCCGCGAAGCGCGCTTTGTGCGCGTGGGCGATGGCGAACAGGCCCGCTCCATCTATGAGGTCAGCCATGCCACGCTGGCCGATGCGCTGGGCTGGTTCAAGCAGCTGAGCATGGCCGGGGCCAAGGCCGAGATTGCGGACAAGATCGTGCGCGAGATCGCCTCGCGCCTGCTCTTCCTCAACGATGTGGGCCTGTCCTACCTGAGCCTGGACCGCAGCGCCGACACGCTCTCGGGCGGCGAGGCCCAGCGCATTCGACTGGCGTCTCAGATCGGCTCGGGCCTGACGGGCGTGATGTATGTGCTGGACGAGCCCTCCATTGGCCTGCACCAGCGCGACAACGACAAGCTGATTGCCACGCTGGAGCACCTGCGCGATATCGGCAACAGCGTGATCGTGGTCGAGCATGACGAAGACATGATGCGCGCAGCCGACCAGATCATCGACATGGGGCCGGGCGCCGGCGTGCATGGCGGCCGCATCATGGCCCAGGGCAGCTATGAAGACATCAAGGCCAGCCCCGATTCGCCCACGGGCCGCTACCTGAGCGGCGTACAAAGCATTCCCGTGCCCAGGCACCGCACCGCCTGGCTGCCCGTGCTGCGCAAGGAAAGTGACGCCGAGGCCACCCAGAGCACATCGCGCTTTCCAGTCACGGCCGCCAAAAAGCGGGAATCTGCGAGCAAGGCACGCACCGACCTTCAGGCGCTGACCGTGCAAGGCGCGCGCGGCAACAACCTCAGGAATGTGACGGTGGACTTCCCCGTCGGCCTGTTCACCTGCGTGACCGGCGTCTCGGGCTCGGGCAAATCCACCCTGGTCAACGACACGCTGTATGCCGAAGTGGCACGCCAGGTACACCGTGCAGGCACCGAGCCGGCTGCGCATGACGATATCGCGGGCATCGACTATTTCGACAAGGTCATCAACGTCGACCAGTCGCCCATCGGTCGCACGCCGCGCAGCAACCCGGCCACCTATACCGGCCTGTTCACGCCCATCCGCGAGCTGATGGCCGAAACCAATACCGCCAAGGAGCGCGGCTACGGCCCCGGGCGTTTCTCGTTCAATGTCTCCGGCGGGCGCTGCGAAGCCTGCCAGGGCGACGGCGTGGTCAAGGTGGAAATGCATTTTCTGCCCGATGTCTACGTGCCCTGCGACCTCTGCCACGGCCAGCGCTACAACCGCGAGACGCTGGAAGTGCAGTGGAAGGGCCGGAACATCTCGCAGATTCTGGAGATGACGGTCGAAGACGCTCATGCCTTCTTCAAGGATGTGCCCAGCATTGCGCGCAAGCTGCAGACCCTGCTGGACGTGGGCCTGTCCTATATCCGCCTGGGCCAGAGCGCGACCACGCTGTCGGGTGGCGAGGCCCAGCGCGTCAAGCTCGCACAGGAGCTGTCCAAGCGCGACACCGGCCGCACGCTCTACATCCTCGACGAGCCCACCACGGGGCTGCACTTTGCCGACATCGCCCTGCTTCTGAAAGTGCTGCACCAGCTGCGCGATGCGGGCAACACCATCGTCGTGATCGAGCACAACCTCGACGTCATCAAGACCGCAGACTGGCTGATCGACATGGGTCCCGAGGGTGGCTCGGGCGGCGGCCAGGTCGTGGCTCAGGGCACGCCAGAGGAAGTCGCGGCCAACCCGGCCAGCGTGACGGGCCGCTACCTCAAGCCCTATCTGGACAAGGCTCCTGCCAAATCCAGAGCCAAGTCGGCAACAAGCCAGGATTGACCAAGCACAGCCGGCCATGCAGGACCATGGCCGGCGACACCGAGGAGAGAAGCAATGCAGAAAGATGTCTGGGATTTCGTCATCGTGGGCGCGGGCATGGCCGGTGCATCCGCCGCCTGGCAGTTGGCGCAGTCGGGTGGCGATACTCCGCCTTCCGTGCTGGTGCTGGAGCGCGAATCCCAGCCCGGCTATCACACCACCGGCCGCTCGGCCGCACTGTTTGAAGAGCATTACGGCCCGGCCCAGGTGCAGGCTCTGACCCGCGCAAGCCGCGCCTTCTACGATGCGCCACCGGCCGGTTTTGCCGAAGCTCCCATCCTCACGCCGCGCGGCGTGCTTTATGTGGGCACGGCCGAGCAAAAGGATCTGGTCGACGCCGCCTACGCCGAAGCCACCATCCACTCCCCCGAGGCCCGGCGCTTGAGCGCCGAGCAACTCAAGACCCTGGTTCCCGTGCTCGATACCGAGGTCTTGGTGGACGGCTTTCTGGACACCGGCGCACGCGACATCGATGTGCACGGCCTGCACCAGGGCTATATCCGCGGCCTGCGCCAGCGCGGCGGCGATCTGTGGTGCAACGCCGAGGTCCAGGCCATCACCCGCGCCAACGACTTCTGGCAGATTGCCCTGCCCCAGGGCCGGAGCCTTCGTGCCAAGGTCATCGTCAACGCCGCCGGGGCCTGGGTGGATGTCGTGGCCGCCATGGTGGGCGCGGCTCCCATCGGCATCACGCCCAAGCGCCGCAGCGCCTTCACTTTCCCGGCCCCCGAAGGGATGGATGCCACGCACTGGCCCGCCATCATCAGCGCCGATGAAAACTGGTACATCAAGCCCGACGCCGGCCAGCTGCTGGGCTCGCCAGCCAATGCAGACCCCGTGGCTCCGCACGATGTGGTGCCCGAAGAGCTGGACATTGCCACCGGCATCTATCACATCGAGGAGGCCACCACGCTGCAAATCCGCCGCCCCTCGCATACCTGGGCAGGCCTGCGCAGCTTTGTCGCCGATGGCGAGCTGGTAATAGGCTGGGATGCCTCGCCCACGCCTGTGCCGGGCTTTTTCTGGGTTGCCGCCCAGGGCGGCTATGGCATCCAGAGCGCCGCCGGCTACAGCCTGCTGGCGCGCAATCTGCTGCTGGGGGAGACGCTGGATGCGTCGCTGACGCAGCAGAAGGTGAATGTGGGGGCGGTGTCACCTGCGCGTTGTCAGCGGACTGATCAAAATTGATAGCCCATCGCGCTTTCTGAATGTTGGTTGTAGCCTGATTTTTTCTTGATCTCAGGGCAGAGGCAGGGATTTCACCCCGGCGCGTGACCTACTTTCGGCCACCAGAAAGTAGGCAAAGAGCACAACCCGAGTGTCTGCGCCCCTGCGCTTATCCAGATTACGGAAGCAGCTATTCAAAGCATAAAGAAGCTATCCCGCATTCGGTATTGCCCCTTTTGCCCACGCCTGCGACGGCTGCCTCTTGTGGCGGGCAGTTGCACCGTAGAGTGCAACTGCATCGTCATCACTTTTACGGCAACGTGTTTGAGCGCAGAGCGAAGCTCGAAGTGAGTTTTGCCGTACAGCCACAAGAGGTTGACGGCGCAGGTTACCCCGTAGCGTAGCGAAAGGGGCGTGGGTAACAGGAGCGGTGTTCTTTGCTTACTTTCTTGGGGGCGGCCCCCCGCCACCAGCAAGAAAGTGAGTCGGCAAGGCGGGCCGAGACCCGCCCTCTGTCCTGCAACCAGCAGAAAAAACAAAAACGGCCTGCGCCCCAGAGGCACAAGCCGTTTTCAAACCTAGGCGACCTCAGGCCGCCGCCAGTCAACGCAAGATCAGTTCTCGATCTTGGCGAACTGAACAATCTTCGAGTACTTGGCAATCTCGGTGTTGATGTACTTGCCGGCATCCACCTTGGGATCAGCCACCACATTGCCGGTCTCTTCCATCTTCTTGCGGAACTCGGGCGAAGCCATGGTTTCCTCCAGCGCCTTCTTCAGCTTGGCGGCGATGGGAGCGGGCAGGCCCTTGGGTGCCATCAGCGCAAACCAGCTGTTGATGTCCACGTTCTTGAACTGGGGCAGCTCGGACAGGGCAGGAATATCGGGGGTGATGGCCGAGCGCTTGGCTTCGGTCGTACCCAGGGCCACGACCTTGCCGGCCTTGATATGGGGCAGGCCCGAGGACAGCACGAACACGCCAAACTCGATGTTGTTGCCCACCAGATCGGTGGTCAGAGGCGCCACGCCCTTGTAAGGCACATGGGTCATCTGCAGCTTGCCCTGCTCCTTGACCAGCTCGCCGGCCAGGTGCAGCGCCGTGCCCACGCCGGAGCTGCCGTAGCTGAACTTGTCGGGGTTCTTGGACACCAGGCTCACGAACTCGGCCGCGTTCTTCACGCCGGCCTTGTGCGATGCGACCAGCACCATGGGCTGGGAGCCCACCAGCCCGATGGGAGTGAAGTCGCCAATGTTGTACTTCACGGCCTTGTTGATGAGCCTGGCGATGGCCAGCTCATTGTTGGCGCCCACCATGATGGTGTAACCGTCGGCAGGGGCCTTGGCCACTTTTTGCGCACCGATGGCGCCACCGGCACCGCCCAGGTTTTCCACCACCACGGGCTGGCCCAGCTGCTTGGCCAGGCCGTCGGCCACCAGACGACCGACCAGGTCGGTGCTGCCGCCGGCCGGGTAGCCCACGACCATGGTGATGGCCTTGCTGGGATAGTTGTCGGCGGCGATGGCAGGCACTGCCACGGCAGCGCCCAGCAGCAGGCCCGCGGCGATGGCGGTACGGCGGAGGATGTTTGTGTTCTGCATGAAACTATTCCGAATCTGTATGAGGCAATTGTCCGAATACGGAGAAAACCTTTTAGTGCCGATCTGGCACATTTCCGTGCCATTTCAGCACAACAACGCGTTTTTGAGCAAATAGAGGGGGAGCAGTGCCGCCAGGAGCCCGATACCAGCTGTTGTTTTTCCAGCTTCAAGTCTGGCTGCAGACGAAAAAGGAGTGACCGCTCATTTACTGGCCAGTGATATCGGTCCAGAACTGCTCCGCAGCGGTGCTCAAGCGGCGTTTGGGCCGATAAAGCCGCACATCGAAATGCACGTCCAGGCTGCCGTCCCCGGCCAGCGCCAGACGGCCGTCCTGGCAGTCGCGCTGCACCATGGACCAAGGCATCCAGGCCACGCCCAGGCCCTTGAGCACGTACTCGTAATTGGCATCCGCCGAATCGCATTCGATGCAGCGGCGCAGACGCGGCCACAGCGGATGGCTGGCCAGATGATCTTCGGCCAGCCGCCCCAGCGCCATGCTGTGCGAGAAAGCCAGATAGGGCACGGGGCTGGCACCGGGCAGCAGGGCCTGCGCCAGTGCAAACAAGGGCTTGCCTTCGGCATCGGCCCGCGCCACGGGCACCAGCTTGTCGCTCATCACCGTCAGATAGCTGAACTGACGGCCATCCAGCCGCACGGCAATGGCCGCATGGTGATAGAGCAGGGCAAAGCTGACCTCGCCGCGCTGCAGCATATGCACGGTTTCGTCGAGTGTGCGAGTAACGATGCGCATCTCCGCCGTCTGCAGCACGCTACCGTAGCGCGCCAGCCAGTCGGCCACGATGGTGCGCGCCAGGGTACGCCCCGTGGCCAGCGTGATCACATGGGCCTGCCGACCGGCCACGGCCTGCAGCTCGTCATGCGACTGGGCCAGGGTGCGCACCATCTGCTCGGCGGTGTCGCGGAAGGCTTCACCGGCCGGGGTGAGACGAACCGGCCCGCCGCCCGCTTCGATCAGCGGCGTTCCAGCCCATGCCTCCAGCGCACGAATGCGCCGGCCGAAGGCAGGATGAGTGACATGGCGCAGCTCTGCCGCACGGGTGAAGCTGCGCTCCTGAGCCAGAAGCAGAAAGTCTTCCAGCCATTTGCTTTGCATGGCCAGAGCCTACCCTGGCTCAGCTCTGGGCTGCAGCCTGCAGCGTGGCGCGCGTGGCGATGGCGGCTTCGCGTGCAGCCTTGGCAAAGTCGTCGCCCTGCCCTGCGTACAGAATGGCGCGCGAGGAGTTGATGATGATGGGTCCGCCGCCGATGCGGGCCGCCTTGACGGTTGCCACGGCATCGCCACCCTGTGCACCCACGCCGGGAATCAGCAGCGGCAAGGTGGGGGCCACGGCACGCACGCGCTCGATCTCGTTGGGACGGGTTGCACCCACCACCAGGCCCAGCTGGCCGTTGGTGTTCCAGGGACCCTGGGCCAGCTTGGCCACATGCTCGAACATATGGGGGTTGCCAGGCACATCGGCCAGGACCTGGGCCTGCAGATCGTCACCGCCGGGGTTGGAGGTGCGGCACAGCAAAAAAGCTCCCTTGCCTTCGTACTTGAGATAGGGCGTGATGGAGTCGAAACCCATGAAGGGCGAGAGCGTCACGGCATCGGCGCCATAGCGCTCGAAGGCTTCCTTCGCATACTGCTCGGCTGTGGAGCCGATATCGCCGCGCTTGGCATCCAGAATCACGGGCACATGGGGTGCCACTCGGCGCATGTGCGCCATCAGCTTTTCGAGCTGGTCTTCGGCACGGTGGGCGGCAAAGTAGGCGATCTGGGGCTTGAAGCTGTTGACCAGATCATGGGTGGCATCGACGATGGCTGCACAGAAGTCGTAGATCTTGGACGCATCGCCCTTCATGGCACCGGGAAAGCGGCTGGGTTCGGGGTCCAGACCCACGCACAGCATGGAGTCATTGCGCGTGGACGCGTCGCGCAGCATGTCGATAAAAGTCATAAAGCGTGATTTTAATTGCTCGACCCTTCCAAGCCTTGCCACAGGTTTTGCAGCATGACGCCAAACTTGGCACACCCCAGCAAAGAGACAGCAAGCAAGGGCCTGGGCGGCCCCGCCGCCCCGCAGCGAGGCTGTCGTCCCCCTCCCATAGCGCGCAGCGCGTAGAGAGAGGGGCGCCCGGCCAGGGGGAAGGCGCGAAGCGCCACAGGGGGAGAAAGTCATTCCGGGGGAGATAATCCACACCCATGCCTTCGTTCACGCCCAAACAGCTCATTCTTCTCGTCCTGCTCACCATCGTCTGGGGCCTGAACTGGCCGGTAATGAAGCTCGGCGTACAGCATTTCCCGCCGCTGAGTTTTCGCATGGTCAGCATGTGGATAGGCCTACCGATTCTGGCCCTGTTTGTGACCAGTCAGCGCTTGCCGCTGACCATACCGCGCAGCTACTGGGGCCAGCTGGCCAAGCTCACGCTGTTCAATATGGTGCTCTGGCACTGCCTGATCATCATCGCCATCCCCACGCTGTCCAGCGGGCGCGCGGCGATTCTGGGCTACACCATGCCCATCTTCTCGGCCGTGTTCGGCAGCCTGTTCTTCAAGGACCGGCTGGGCGCACGCGCCTGGGCCGGCGTGGGAGCGGCCTTTGCCGGCGTGCTGCTTCTGCTGTGGCATGAAGTTGGCGCTCTGGGCAGCAAGCCCCTGGGCGTGATGCTGATGCTGATCGCCGCCGCCGGCTGGGCCTGGGGCACGCAGCTGCTGCGCCGCACCGAGGCACCGGTGCCGCTGATGACGCTGTCGCTGTGGATGGTGGCCATCACCACCGTGGTGCTGACCGTGCTGGCCTTTGTTTTCGAGCGCCAACAATGGCATATGCCCGACCAGAGCGCTCTGGCCGCCATCGCTTTCAATGGTGTGCTGGTGCTGGGCTTCGCCCAGGCCGTATGGTTCTATCTGGCCCGCAGCCTGCCGCCCGTGGCCTCCACGCTGAGCGTGATGATGATTCCCGTGCTGGGCGTGTTCGTGGGCGCCTGGTGGCTGGGCGAGGTCCTGCATTGGCAGGACTGGACTGCTGTCTGCCTGATGGTGGTGGCAATTGCTTCGGTGCTCTGGCCTGCCAAAAACAACGCTTAATTCCCGGGCTGCTGCGTCTTGCACACGGTGTAGCGCAGCTCGGCCATTCCCGGGCCCATCTGCTGCACGGACTGCAGCTGCAGCACGGGACTCAGCAAGCGGCGCGGCAACAAAGGCTTGCCACGGCCCAGAGTGGCCGAGCCAATCTGCACGATGACTTCATCGAGCAGGCCCGCGTCATGGAACTGTCCCGCCAGATCTCCGCCACCCACGATCCAGATGTTCTTGTCGCCGGCTGCAGCCCTCATGCTTGCCAGCACGGGCCGCACATCGCCGCTGACAAAGCGCACATCGGCTCCCTCTATCAACGGCAGCTGACGGCTGGAGAAAACCCAGGCAGGCTGTGCATAAGGCCAGGCCGCGCCGCTCTCCTTCTTCACCGCATCGGCGTTGCGGACCATCCACTCATAGGTGGACGAGCCCATGGCCAGCGCACCGACCTGGGCAATAAAGCCCGGATAGCTGGACTGCGTCAGGCTGCCCAACGGAAACAGCCAGTCCAGAGAGTCGTCTTCGGTGGCAAGAAAGCCGTCCAGGCTGGAAGCGGTGTAGTACTGGGTCTTCATGATGGGCTGTAGTTTGCCTTGAAGGCGCTGACTCGGCCGGTTACAGGCCCGCTATCGAGAAAAATCAATCTCGATAGCATCCAGCGCTCAGGCGCTACGCCCCCCAAAAGGCCCCCTACTGTGCAGGCGCCAGGTTCCGCGCCGTGGCCAGCATGGTGGCGCACAGCAGCTCCCGGCCCGCCTTGCGAGAAAACACATCCGCCCTGGCCACCGTCAGCAGCTTGCTGGCCTGGATGACGCGGCCACGTGCCAGCAATGTCTCGCCATCGGCAGGAGCCAGGTATTTGATGCTGCAGTCGATCGTGGCATTGAGCCAGCCCGGCGGCAGCAGCGTCCCTGCCGCCGATACGGCGGCAAAGTCTGCGATGGCAAAGACCGGCGTTGCCTGCAACTGGCCGGGCCTGAAACTCAGACTGTCCTGATAGGGCAGGCAGAGATCGACCTCGCCGGGCTCTATGCGTTCAAAGCGCAGTTGCAGCATCTGCGCCACTGGCATGGACAGCACCAGCGCCCTGATGTCTCGGGCAAAGTGTTCGTTCTGCGGTGTCATGACTTGCTCCCCCTCCTGCCGGATGGACCGGCATCATTGCCGCCTCGCGCAGAGACGCGAGGAAATCCCGGTTTCGAGGCTGGCCGCTGCTCGCGCAGACGAAACCATTCCACATGGGAAACCAGGTGCTGACGCAGAGCGTTGCGCTTGGCGATTTCGGCATCGATCTCGGCAATGCGCTCCTCAAGCCTGCAGACGATCTGGCTGGCCGTCAGGGACTTGCAGCGGTAGGCCGGCAATACCTCGGCAATCTGCGCAAGAGAGAAGCCACATTGCCGCGACATGGCGATGAATCGCAGCTCGCGGATCACGCTGTCATCGAACTCGCGGTAGCCGGAAGGACGCCGGCTGGCGGCAATCAGGCCCAGACTCTCATAGTGGCGAATGGCGTGTACGGACACACCCGACAGGCTGGCAAGTTCCGATATCTGCATGGCGACAAGGCTAACAAGCCTGGGGTTACACGAAGGTTGGTGTCCGCCAGATGTTCACACAGTTTGTCTCCGCACTGCGGCCATAAAAAAACGCACTGTGAATCCACAGTGCGTTCTTTGGGGAGAGACTTCCGGGGCGATCAGGCCGCAGCGACTTCCTTCTTTGCAGAGCGTGCCTGCATGAACTTGCCCAGTCCGACCACCAGCACGGCACCGACCGCAGCGGCAGCATAGTGCAGCCAGGGGTGAGCCATGGTGTAGCCATGCAGCAGGTTGTCGTTGACGATGGTCTCGCCGCCCACCCAGCCGATCAGCGCCGCGCCCAGCGTGACGATGACGGGGAAGCGTTCCATGAGCTTGATCATCAGCGTGGAGCCGAAGATCACCAGGGGAATGGAGATGGCCAGACCCAGGATCAGCAGCACCATATTGCCCTGGGCGGTAGCGGCCACGGCAATCACGTTGTCCAGGCTCATCACCAGGTCGGCAATCAGGATGGTGCGGATGGCGGTCATCATGGAGCCATGGCCCTTGGATTCGCCCTCGCCGTCTTCGTCGCCGGTCAGCAGCTGATAGCCGATCCACAGCAGCAGGCAGCCGCCCACAACCTGCAGGAAGGAGAGTTCCAGCAGCTTGGCAGCCACCACGGTCAGCACGATACGCAGCACCACGGCGGCGCCGGAGCCAAACATGATGGCTTTCTTTTGCTGTTCAGGGGGAAGAGAGCGCGCGGCCAGTGCGATGACCACGGCGTTGTCGCCGGAGAGAATGATGTTGATCCAGATGATCTTCACCAGGCCGATCCAGAAATCGGCGCTATTGAGAAATTCCATTTGTGACTCCACTGTTTTGAATATGAAAGCGCCGCATTGCGCGGCGCTTTCTTTTAAGAGTGGAGGCAGTGTAGGGCGCGAAGCCCATCTTGCCAGTTCGTAATACTGCGTAAATTCAACGCTGTATCACGAACTTTTGCACGAGCTTACTTCTTCAGCAGGCCTTGCAGCAGGCGACCCATTTCGGAAGGGTTGCGGGTGATGGTGAAGCCGCACTCTTCCATGATGGCCAGCTTGGCATCAGCAGTGTCGGCACCGCCGGAGATCAGGGCACCTGCGTGGCCCATGCGCTTGCCGGGAGGGGCAGTCACGCCAGCGATGAAGCCCACGATAGGCTTCTTCATGTTGGCCTTGCACCACTGGGCAGCTTCGGCTTCGTCGGGACCGCCGATTTCACCGATCATGATCACGGCATCGGTGTCGGGATCGTCGTTGAAAGCGCGCATCACGTCGATGTGCTTCAGACCGTTGATGGGGTCGCCACCGATACCGACGGCGGAGGACTGGCCAATGCCCAGTTCGGTCAGCTGAGCCACGGCTTCGTAAGTCAGCGTGCCGGAACGGGACACCACGCCCACGCGGCCCTTCTTGTGGATGTGACCGGGCATGATGCCGATCTTGATTTCGTCAGGCGTGATCAGACCGGGGCAGTTGGGGCCCAGCAGCAGAGTCTTCTTGCCGCCGGCAGCTTCCTTGGCCTTCATCTTGTTGCGCACTTCCAGCATGTCGCGCACGGGGATGCCTTCGGTGATGCAGATGGCCAGGTCCAGGTCGGCTTCAACAGCTTCCCAGATGGCCGCAGCAGCACCTGCGGGAGGCACGTAGATCACGGACACGGTAGCGCCGGTTTCCTTGGCAGCGTCCTTGACGGAACCAAAGATTGGGATGTCGAAAATCTTTTCGCCAGCCTTCTTGGGGTTCACGCCTGCCACGAAGCAGTTCTTGCCGTTCGCGTATTCCTGGCACTTTTCAGTGTGGAACTGGCCGGTCTTGCCAGTAATGCCCTGGGTGATGACCTTGGTGTCTTTGTTGATAAAGATCGACATGTTTCTATCTCCGGGGCGTATTACTTAACGGCAGCAACGATCTTGGTCGCTGCTTCAGCCATGGTGTCGGCAGCGATGATGGGCAGGCCGGAATCCTTGAGGATTTGCTTGCCCAGTTCTTCGTTGGTGCCCTTCATGCGCACGACCAGAGGCACGGACAGGTTCACGGCCTTGCATGCAGTGACCACGCCGGTGGCGATGGTGTCGCACTTCATGATGCCGCCGAAGATATTGACCAGAATGCCCTTGACTTCGGGGTTCTTGAGCATGATCTTGAAGGCTTCGGTCACCTTCTCGGCCGTAGCGCCGCCGCCCACGTCCAGGAAGTTGGCTGGTTCGCCGCCGAACAGCTTGATGGTGTCCATGGTGGCCATGGCCAGACCGGCGCCGTTCACCAGGCAGCCGATGTTGCCGTCCAGGGAGATGTAGGCCAGATCGAACTTGGATGCTTCGATTTCGGCAGCGTCTTCTTCATCCAGATCGCGGAAAGCCACGATTTCGGGGTGACGGAACAGAGCGTTGGGGTCAAAGTTGAACTTGGCGTCCAGGGCCATCAGGTCGCCCTTGGAGTCGCAGTTCAGGGGGTTGATTTCCACCAGCGACGCGTCGGTGTCCATGTAGCACTTGTAGATCTTGGCGAACAGATCCACGGCCTGGTCCACGGACTTGCCTTCCAGACCGATGGCAGCTGCCACCTTGCGCGATTGCGCTTCGGTGATGCCGGTCAGGGGGTCGATCATCTCGGTGATGATCTTTTCGGGAGTGGAGTGGGCCACTTCCTCGATGTCCATGCCGCCTTCGCTGGAAGCGATCAGGGCAACCTTCTGTGTGGCGCGGTCGGTCACCAGCGACACATACAGTTCGTTCTTGATGTCGGCGCCGTCTTCGATGTACAGGCGGCGAACCTTCTGACCTTCGGGGCCAGTCTGGTGAGTCACCAGCTGCATGCCCAGGATCTGCTCGGACAGCTTTTGCACGTCCTCGATGGACTTGGCAACCTTCACGCCGCCGCCCTTGCCGCGGCCACCAGCGTGGATCTGGGCCTTCACCACCCACACGGGTCCACCCAGCTTCTGGGCTGCTTCAACAGCCTCTTGCACGGTAAACGCAGGAATGCCACGGGGAACGGGCACACCAAATTGGCGCAAGATTTCCTTGCCTTGGTATTCATGAATCTTCATGACTTTGTCTCTCTGAACTGAGGGGAAATACCCGCTTGCCACCGACTCGGGGGAGCCTGGCCATCGGGTTCATATGACATGGCGAGCAGGAATGTACCATGCTGCACCGCGCAAAACGACACCTGAACATGCGCAAAATCCACAATTTCGCGCAACTTTGTCGTGTTCCGGAAACAGCTGCAATGCCTTGAATTCTTTAGGGAAATTATTCCTACACGATATCTTTTCTTCCCGCAACTTTCTTATGTCTTATATACGAGTCAAGGACATTGGGGCAGCGGCTGGCAATGTGCTGACAACCGCTAATAGCTGCTACGTCCACTGGGCCATTCGCGCGAGACTTGCCCAAAAGACAGGCAGTGCACATCCCTGACGAGATTCAAGGACAATCACCGTTCGGAAAGCGGCAATGGTGCCGCAGGCAGCGGCATATAAACCAAGAAATGCGCGCGCCGGTGCAGGAGAAAATGCAATGGCAAAAGTCTTTATTGACGGAGAAGCAGGAACCACGGGCCTGCAGATCCGTGATCGTCTGGTCGATTTTGCAGGTGTGGAACTGGTCAGCATCGACCCCGCACTGCGCAAGGACCCGGCCGCCAAGCGCGCTCTGATTGCCGGTGTGGATCTGGTCATCCTCTGCCTGCATGACGATGCCGCCCGTGAAACCGCAGCCATGGTGGACTCCATCACCGCAGAGACAGGCCGCGCCATCAAGATCATCGACGCCTCCACTGCCCACCGCACGGCCGCAGGCTGGGTCTACGGCTTCCCCGAACTGCGCGCCGGCCAGCTCGACGCCGTGAAGAGCGCCACCCGCGTCTCCAATCCCGGCTGCTACGCCACGGGCGCCATCGCCCTGCTGGCACCGCTGGTGGCTGCCGGCCTGATTCCCGCCGACTACCCCGTGAGCCTACCCTCCGTGTCCGGCTACACCGGCGGCGGCCGCACCATGATCGAAGCCTATGAAGGCGGCGATGCCGCACCTTACGAGGCCTACGCGCTGGGCCTGTCGCACAAGCACATTCCCGAAATCCTGCACTACACCGGCATGACCCGCCGCCCCGTGTTCATCCCCGCCGTGAGCAACTTTGCCCAGGGCATGCTGGTGCAGCTGCCGCTGCACCTGGATCTGCTGCCCGGCGCACCCAAGGCCGCCGACCTGCACGACGCCCTGGCCAGCCATTACGCCCAGACCAACACCAGCGCCAACTGGGTCAGCGTGTTGCCGCCTACTGATGACAACAAGCTGGCCGCCGACACCCTGGCCAATACCAACAAGCTGGAGTTGCGCGTATTTGCCAACGAGCAATACCGCCAGGCCGTGCTGATTGCCCGCCTGGACAATCTGGGCAAGGGTGCCAGCGGCGCTGCCGTGCAAAACCTGCAGATCATGCTGGGTCTGTAAGCCCTGCCCTGCTCCCGAAAAAACGGCCCTGGTGGCCGTTTTTTGCTTTCCACGTCCTGGCAAAAATCGAAAAAGAAATTAATTTTTCATATTTTCATTTTTGAAATTTAAATTTCTTGTTTTGTCCAGACGGAAAAGCACCGGCTGTGCTTTGCGCAAGCCACTTCTATAGTCGCCCCATCTGAGCTGTACCTGCCAGAGCCTTTCCCGGCCTTGTGATGCCGGCCGCGCCTGACCCCCGGCGCGGCGGCATCCGCGCAGGCAGCAGTGGATGCGCGGAGCTGCTACCCCTGCTCTCGTAGCCGTTCTCAGTCCCACTGTTGTACGAAAGCGAGGAAACCATGTCTTCCATCCCCGTCTCGGCGGCGCGCAGCGATGTCAGCACCGTGCAGGAGCGCGACATCACCTTTGGCCGCATCATCTGGCGGCTGATTCCGTTTCTCACCCTGATCTGGTTTCTGGCCTGGGTAGACCGTGTCAACGTCGGCTTTGCCAAGCTGACCATGATGAGCGACCTGCAATGGTCCGACGCCGTCTATGGCGCAGGGGCCGGCATCTTCTTCATCGGCTATTTCTTCTTTGAAGTCCCCAGCAATCTGCTGTTGCACAAGTTCGGGGCCAAGAAGACCATCATGCGCATCACCATAGGCTGGGGCGTGACCGGCATCCTCATGGCCTGGGTGCAGACGCCTTTGCAGTTCTATGTGCTGCGCTTCTTGATGGGTGCTTTCGAAGCCGGCCTGCAGCCCGGCGTGATTCTCTATCTGACCTACTGGTTGCCGGCGCACCGCCGCGGCAAGGCCCTGGCGTTCTTTGTCTCGGCGTCGGCCCTGTCGCTGATGCTGGGCAGCCCGATTGCCGCCTATCTGATGGAAACCTTCCATGGCGTGGCCAATCATGCGGGCTGGCAATGGCTGTTCATCATCGAAGGCATTCCGTCCGTTCTCGCGGGCATTGCTGCCTACTTTCTGCTCAGCGACACACCGGCCAAGGCCCCCTGGCTCAGCGCCCGTGAAAAACAGCATGTAGCCGAAGAGCTCAAGGCCGAGGAAGCCTCTTTGGGCCAACGCGAGCACAGCTTCTGGGCCTCCATGCGCAATCCTCGCATGCTGATGCTGATCCTGATCTTCTTCTGCATCGTGGCCGGCAACTCCACGCTGGTGTTCTACGGACCCAGCATCGTCAAATCCGTGGGCATCACCGACCTCAAGACCTTGGGCTGGGTCATGTCCCTGATCTACGCCTGTGGCTGGATAGGCATGGTGGGCAACGGCTGGCTGTCCGATCGCAAAAAGGAAGTGCGCTGGCACACGGCGATTGCCGCTGCCATGGGCGCTGTCGGGCTGGTGCTGACGGCCTTGTTCCTGCAGCAGGGCAATGTGACCGGCGTCGTCGCGTCTCTGGCTCTGTCATCGCTGGGCACCATGGGCTCCATCCCCGTGTACTGGCAGATTCCCAACCGCTTCCTCTCGGCCACTGCCCTGGTCGTGGGCCTGGCGGTCATCAACTCTGCAGCCAATCTGGCCGGCTACTTCTCGCCGCAGTTGCTGGGTCTGCTCAAATCCAGCAGCGGCTCGTATGCGCCAGGCCTGCTCATCATCGCTGCCGTGGAGTTCTGTGCCGCCATTCTGGTGCTGCTGTTCGTGAAGCGCGACAGCGCCGGGGTCGCCAAACAGCATCCATGACCCATAGGCCGCAGGCCAGATGCAATATGCGCAAGCAGTTCCACGACAGCGATGACAATATGCACGGCATGACCGTCAACGGCAGAGTGCCGGGCCGCGCATAGCGCAGCCCTCGCCCTTACCCTCCAAAGCCGCAGGTCTGCGGCTTTTTTCATATCTGCATTCATCAATTTCGCAGCAGCCTGCGCAGCATTTACAAGGTTTACATGGCAGTTATTGTGAATTTTTCAGATAGGACTAACGTTAACAGATCCTGCTTCAGGAGCAGGAACGGCTGCGCATGAACGCAGCCGCCGCGCAAAAGGCCACGGCCATCGGCCTGATCGCCGTACTCTGCTGGAGCTGCACCGTGGGCCTGATGCGTGCCGTGGCCGAGCCGCTGGGCGCCGTCGGCGGCGCGGCCTGCCTCTACACCATGGCCGCCATCTGCATTGCCGCAGCACGCGGGCGCAAAGGCTGGCGCGAGCTGGCACGCTGGCGCAGCATGCACCCGGCCTATCTCTGGGGCTGCGGCCTGCTGTTCGTGGTCTATGAGATCTGCCTGTCCGTGGCCGTGGGCCTGGCCCACGACCGCAGCCAGGCCATGGAAATCGGGCTCATCAACTATCTCTGGCCCAGCCTCACCATCGTGCTGGCCGTGCTCTGCGGCCAGCAGGCGGCTCGCTGGTGGCTTTGGCCAGGCGTGCTGATCTGCCTGTGGGGTCTGGCGCGCGTGCTGGGCGGCGACAGCTTCAGCCTGCCGGTCATGTGGAGCCATGTGCTGGGCAACCCGCTGGCCTATGGCATGGGCTTTGCGGCCGCCCTGCTCTGGCCGGCCTACTCGCTGCTGGCGCGCCGCTATGGCGCCGGCTTCAACGCCGTAGGCCTGTTCGTGACCTGGACTGCCATCGCGCTGTGGCTCAAGTGGCTGATGCTGGGCGAGTCACAGCCCATGCTCTGGAGCTGGCTCACCGCCGGCCAGGTCTTGCTGGTCGGGGCGCTCACGGCACTGGGCTATAGCTGCTGGGAGCACGGCATCCAGCATGGCAAGCTGGCCCTGCTGGCTGCGGCGTCCTATTTCACACCCGTGCTCTCGGCGCTGATGGCCAGCGCACTGCTGCAGGTGCTGCCGGGCTGGAGCTTCTGGCAAGGCGTGGCACTGGTCACGCTGGGTTCGCTGGTCTGCTGGTGGGCTACGCGCAGCCACCGACATTGAGCCGGCGCCAGGTCGGCCGGGCGCTCAGGCGGTCAGCCAGATGCCCAGGCCGAGCACGACGGCATGGCCGGCCAGCAAAATCCACAACAGCGTCCAGGGCGGCTCGGTCAGGCCCTGCAGCATCTCCTCGATGCGAGCGCCCAGAAAGGCACGCAGCGCCGGATCGTCCTTGCCGCCTTCGCTGCCCCACTGGGCACGCGTGCGCCCCCATTCCTCGAGCAGGTCGGCCAGCGGCAGGCGATTGAGCACGCTGCGCACCACGAACTGCACGGCACGCCCGTTGCCCACCCAGGGCTGCAGATGCTCCATCGCCGCGCCCACTGTGAGCAGGTCGGCCGCCTTGTGCATGGCCTTGTGAGCGCTGGGCAGGGCCTCGATGCGCTGTGCCAGCATGGCAGCCAGGCGCTCGGCCAGGCCCTGACCGTAGCGCGCCACCAGCTTGCCTGCCGCGCGGGCGCGGCCCAGCTGCAGACCGACCATGAGGTAGGCGGGGATGATGAAGATCAGCACCACGGCCACCAGCAGCGGCGGCGACATCAGCAGGCTGATCACGGCGCCGTAGATGCCGGTATGGGCCGAGGCATGAATGCCCTGGCCGGGATCGGCCATCAGGCGGGAAAAATAGAACACGGCCGCGCCGCAGCCCAGCACCAGGGCCAGCAAGGCACCCAGCATCAGGCCGCCCAGCAGCGATTTGCCGGCACTCAGGCCCACGCGCAAGGCGGATGGGGAATCAGGGGGTTGCGAAGCAGTCAGCACGTGGGTCCCTCCGGTGTAAGAAGCTGTTGCCGCCGCAGGCGGGCGGGGACCGGGTGGCCGCCTCAGTCCTCGTCCTCGCTGTCGGGTGCAGGGGAGTATGGGGCATCGCGCAGCACGCGTGAAGCCACGCTGGACGAAAAGCCGCGCGAAGCCAGAAAGCGCAGCTGCCTGGCCTTTTCCTTGAGGTCGACGGGCACGCTGCCAAAACGCTTGCACCACAGCTCGCGCGCGCGCTGCAGCTCGCTGCCGCGCAGCTGCTCGCCCGCCTGGCGCACGGTCTCGTCATCAAGCCCCTTGCTGCGCAGATCATGCACCAGACGCGCTGCGCCATAACGGCCGGCCTTGCTGCGCAAGACAGACTCGACCACGCGCTCCACGCTGATGAAGCCCCGCTGCTCCAGCTCGTCGAGCACGGCATTCAGATCGTCGCCCTCCTCCACATGGGCGGCCAGCTTGCGCTGCAGCTCCAGCCGCGAATGCTCGCGCTGCGCCAGCAGCTTGAGGGCGCGGCCCTTGAGTGAAAGTTTGGCAAAGCTCACGACGCATCTCCAGAAACAAAAAGGCGCAGGACGAACCTGCGCAAAGATGGCAAACCTTTTGAGCAATGAGGCCCGCACTCAAACACTGGCGCTCACCAAGCCAGGGACATCAAGCAGGGGCCGCACCCGCAGCGAGGATGTAGTCCCCTTTCGCGAAAGGCGCATGGCGCCTCAGGGTGACTGAATCAACCTTCAATCACGCCGTCCTTGTCCACCTTGCCCTTGCCGCCCTTGGCAGGCTTGGATTCGGCAGCCGCAGCACCGTCCACGGGCAGCAGCTTGATGCCCAGGCTTTCGCGCACCTTGTTTTCGATTTCGATGGCCAGCGCGGGGTTCTCGCGCAGGAATTCACGCGAGTTGTCGCGGCCCTGGCCGATTTTTTCGCCGTTGTAGGCATACCAGGCACCGCTCTTTTCCAGAATCTTGGCGTTCACGCCCATGTCCAGGATCTCGCCTTCGCGGCTGATGCCTTCGCCAAACAGAATGTCGAACTCTGCCGTCTTGAAGGGGGGCGAGACCTTGTTCTTCACGACCTTGACCTTGGTTTCGTTGCCGATGGCCTCGTCGCCCTTCTTGATGGTGCCGGTGCGGCGGATATCCAGACGCACGGAGGCATAGAACTTCAGCGCATTGCCGCCGGTGGTGGTCTCGGGCGAGCCGAACATCACGCCGATCTTCATGCGGATCTGGTTGATGAAGATGACCATGCAGTTGGTCTTCTTGATGGTGGCCGTCAGCTTGCGCAGGGCCTGGCTCATCAGACGGGCCTGCAGGCCGGGCAGGGCGTCGCCCATCTCGCCTTCGATTTCGGCCTTGGGCGTCAATGCGGCCACCGAGTCGATGACGATCAGGTCCACGGCACCCGAGCGCACCAGACTGTCGCAGATTTCCAGAGCCTGCTCACCGGTGTCGGGCTGGCTGATCAGCACGTCGCTGAGGTTCACGCCCAGCTTCTGGGCATAGCTGGTGTCCAGCGCATGTTCCGCGTCGATAAAGGCGCAGGTGCCGCCCTGCTTTTGCATCTCGGCAATGACCTGCAGCGTCAGCGTGGTCTTGCCCGAGGATTCGGGACCGTAGATTTCGATCACGCGGCCACGGGGCAGACCACCTACGCCCAGCGCGATGTCCAGACCCAGGGAGCCGGTGGAGACGACCTGAATGTCTTCGATGGCCTCACCTTCACCGAGCTTCATGATGGTGCCCTTGCCGAACTGCTTTTCGATCTGGGCCAGGGCTGCAGCCAGGGCTTTGGCTTTTTCGCTGTTGGCGTCGTTGGTCTTGGCGATGGCGTTCATATCAGGCTCCGAAGTAGGTGAATGACTGTCTGTGGCCAGTCCTGTTTTTGCATTCAGGCTGGATGCTTGAACAGTAGTTTAGATGCGGATACTGCAGATTTATTTAAATATTTAGTCAGTTTGCCTTACTATTTATCCATGTCAGAAATCGCCCCTGTCACCCCGCCCGCCGATGCCTGGCGCCAGACCCATCTGGGCCGTTTGCTGGGCCATGCCATGCGCCGCTTCGATGCGCGCGTGCTGCAGCTCATGGCGCGTGCAGTGGAGGTGCCGCTGGCGCTATCCAATCTGGCGGCGCGCGACAAGGTAGGAGCGGCCCATATCCACATCACGCGCCATCTGTCGCTGGCTGGCGACCGGCTCACCGATCTGGCCGACAAGGCCGGCATGACCAAGCAGGCCATGGCCGATCTGGTGGCGCAGTGCGAAGCCTGGGGATTGGTCACGCGCGAGGCCGACCCGCATGATGCGCGCGCCAGGCGCGTGCGCTTCACCGATGCGGGTCTGGCCTGGCTGCAGGCTTTTCACGACGCCGTAAGCCAGGCCGAGGCCGAATTTCGCGAAGCCGTGGGCGCGGATGTGGCCACCGTGGTCGCGCTGGGCCTGGAAGCCTATGCCGAAGGCTACTGAGATTCTGTATTGACGCCTTCTTGACGCCTATGAGCGGCTGTCGAGAATTGCCCCGAACGGCCATGAGCCATCCCTACAATGGCAGCAAAAGTGCAAACAGGCACACATAACAAGCAGGAGACACACATGCGCATACTGATTGCCGAAGACGACCAGGTGCTGGCGGATGGCCTGCTGCGCACGCTGCGCAGCTCGGGTGCCGTCGTCAGCCATGTGGCCAACGGCAGCGAGGCCGATACCGCCTTGCTGACCAGCAGCGAATTCGATTTGCTGATTCTCGATCTGGGCCTGCCAAAGGTGCACGGCCTGGAAGTGCTCAAGCGCCTGCGCGGGCGCGGCGATGCGCTGCCGGTGCTGATTCTCACGGCCGCCGATTCGATCGAAGAGCGCGTACAGGGCCTGGACTATGGTGCGGACGACTACATGGCCAAGCCGTTTGCGCTGTCCGAGCTGGAAGCGCGCGTGCGCGCCCTCACGCGTCGCGGCATGGGCGGCGCCAGCTCCACCATCAAGCATGGCCCGCTGGTCTATGACCAGACCGGCCGGGTCGCCACCATAGACGGCAAGATGGTGGAGCTGTCGGCGCGCGAGCTGGGCCTGCTGGAGGTGCTGCTGCAGCGCGCGGGCCGCCTGGTCAGCAAGGACCAGCTGGTGGAGCGCCTGTGCGAATGGGGCGAAGAGGTGAGCAACAACGCCATCGAGGTCTATATCCACCGCCTGCGCAAGAAAATCGAGAAAGGCCCGATCCGCATCGCCACCGTGCGTGGCCTCGGCTACTGCCTGGAAAAGATAGCCCCCCCCTGAGCGGCTTTGCCTAGGCGGCCCCCACCGCTTCCCCCCGAGGGGGACGATGGCCTTTGCTGCGGGGCGGCCCTTGCTGGCCATCCCTGAGTTGGAATACGCCAGTTTTACAAGCATGAAAATTTTTCAGCGTGAGCAGCGATCCCTCTTCGGCGAGATCCTCGACTGGATGCTCACGCCGCTGCTGCTGCTCTGGCCCGTGAGCCTGGCGCTGACCTGGCTGGTGGCCCAGGGCCTGGCCAACAAGCCCTTCGATCGCGCGCTGGAGTACAACGCCCAGGCCCTGGCTCAGCTGGTCATCGTGCAGCGCGGCAAGGTGCAGTTCAATCTGCCGCAGTCGGCCAGCGAGATCCTGCGCGCCGATGAATCGGACACGGTGTTCTTCCAGGTCAGCGGCACCAGGGGCGAATATCTGGCCGGCGAGCGCGACCTGCCGCGCCCGCCCTCCGTCGACGAGGACACGCCCACCGGCTCGGTGCTGCTGCGCGATGAGGAATACAAGGGCATTGACCTGCGCGTGGCCTACATCTGGGTGCGCATGCCGCTGCCCGGCGAGCCCAACGCCCTCGTGCAGGTCGCGGAAACACGCGAAAAGCGCAGCGTGCTGGCCACGGAAATCATCAAGGGCGTGATGCTGCCGCAGTTCGTCATCCTGCCGCTGGCCGCCCTGCTGGTCTGGCTGGCGCTGGCGCGCGGCATCAAGCCGCTGCACCGGCTGGAGGAGCGCATCCGCGCGCGCAAGCCCGAGGATCTCTCGCCCATCAATCACAAGGATGTGCCGCTGGAGGTGGTGCCGCTGGTCGATTCGGTCAACGATCTGCTGCAGCGCCTGCATGACTCCATCGCCACGCAAAAACGTTTTCTGGCCGACGCGGCCCACCAGCTCAAGACCCCGCTGGCGGGCCTGCGCATGCAGGCCGACCTGGCCCAGCGCGAGGGCACGAATACCGAAGACCTGAAGCGCTCGCTGGCGCAGATCGGCCGCTCAAGCATGCGTGCCACCCATACTGTCAACCAGCTGCTGGCACTGGCACGGGCCGAGAGCGCCGTGCCCGCCATGCAGGGCTGCAACCTCGTGCGCATCGTCACCGACGTGGTGCAGGACTGCCTGCCGCGCGCCATGGACAAGCACATAGACCTGGGCTACGAGGGTGCCAGCGCCAGCACGCCCGGTGTCTGGCTCAACGGCAATGCCACGCTGCTGGCCGAGCTGGTGCGCAATCTGGTGGACAACGCCATCAACTACACGCCATCGACCAGCGAACAGCCAGGCGTGGTCACCGTGCGCGTGCAGGCCGATCATTTCGGCCAGATTCTGCTGCTGCAAGTCGAGGATTCAGGCCCCGGCGTGCCGCTGGGCGAGCGCGAACTGATCTTCCAGCCCTTTTACCGGGCGCTGGGCTCCGAAGCCGACGGCTCCGGTCTGGGCCTGCCCATCGTCATGGAAATCGCCCGTCAGCACGGCGCGCAAGTGCTGCTGCAGGATGCCAGGCCCGCTCATACCCCGCCGGGGGCGCTGTTTACCGTGCGCTTCAAGGCCATGCCCGGACAGCAGTGAAGCACAACCTAGAAATGCACCAATTCGGTGCCTCTCAAAGCTGAGAAGCCGCGCCAGGCTTGGCTTTGCGCCCGTTTGCCCCGATGCACGTATCGGAAACTGCGTATTTGGCAAGTTCTCGCTTACCCTAGAATCAATTCGATCATGGGTTGTCTGAAGAGTCGCTATTTGCGCTCTGCAAGACAGCAATTTGGAATCACTGGATCCTGGGAGCTTTTTGATGCAACGACGTCAATTCATCTACACCGCCGCTGCTGCCGCAGCCGCTTCTTCTTTCTCCGGCATGAGCATGGCGCAGGACACATCGCGTCCTCTGCGCATCGTCGTGCCCTTCCCCGCTGGCGGCCCCACCGACATGGTGCCCCGCAATATGCAGGACGTGCTGATCAAGCTGCTGGGCGGCCAGGCCGTGGTGATTGAAAACAAGGCCGGCGCCGGCGGCTCCATCGGCATGGCAGAAGTGGCTCGCGCCACCGATGGCGTGACGTTCGGTATTGCCACCCTGTCCACCCATGGCGTGAACCCCGCCGTGTTCAAGAAGCTGCCTTACGACGCGATCAACGACTTCGTGGGCGTGACCGAGATCGTCAAGGCCCCCGGCGTGCTGGTGATCAACCCCAAGCTGATTCCCGTGAAGACTTTTGCCGAGTTTGTGGCCTACCTCAAGGCCAACCCCGGCAAGGTGTCCTATGCCACCCCCGGCAACGGCACCATCGGCCATATGTGGGGCGCCCAGTTCCTCAAGAGCACGGGCACCGAAATGCACCACATCCCCTACCGTGGCTCGGCTCCTGCCATCAACGACGTGCTGGGCAACCAGGTTCCCGTGTACTTCGACCAGGTGAACTCTTCGCTGCCCCATATCAAGTCGGGCAAGGTGCGCGCCCTGGCCGTGTCCTGGCATGAACGCCTGGACGTGCTGCCCGATGTGCAGACCTATGCGCAGGCCGGTCACCCCGATCTGAACGAGCCGTCCTGGTTCGGCCTGGTGGCCCCCAAGAACACGCCCGCCGCACAAGTGGAACGTGTGCAAAAAGCCATCATTGCCGCACTCAAGGACCCTGCCGTCAAGCAACGCATGGCTGCTCAAGGCCTGTACCCCTCGGGCACATCGAGCGCCGACTTCACCAAGCAGATCGCCAGCGAAGTGGCCAAGATGAAGAAGCTGGCCGCTGTCGCCAATATTCATCTGGACTAAAAACAGGAGCTGGTTGCGCTTGTCGCAACTGGTTTTCCAATGCAAAAGGCCTGCAAATGCAGGCCTTTCTTGCGATAGCAGCTACGAAAATTACTTGGCGCAGGCCTGCAAGGCCTTGGGCACCAGATTCTTGCCAGCCAGCGCCGCCACTTCGTTGCGCAAGGTCGGCGTGGCCTTGGGCAGACGCAGCGCATAGGTCGTCACATCGGGACGCTCCTGCACCACGCGCGCGGTGCGCACGCCCTGGCGCGCGAAAGTGGCCAGCTGGCGCTGGGCGGCTTCTTCCGTCGAAAAACGTCCCAGCGACAGACCGGGCTCGAAGCTGCCGCCGGCGCGGTCGAAGTCGATATTCATCAGGCGCAACTCGCCGCGCTTGCGGTCCATGAATTCGGCGTCTGGGAACTTGCCCATATAGACCATCCAGCGCCCGCCCTGATGGCTGGCCACCAGCTCCCAATCGCTCTTGGACTTGCCCGCCAGCGCACGGCGAATGCTGTCGGCCTGTGCCTCTTCGATGCCGTTGGCCTGATAACAGGCCTCGGGCTCCTTGATGGCGGTCTTGGCATCCTTTGTGTCCTTGGCGTCCTTGGTTTCCCTGGCTGCGACGGTTGCAGCTTCGGGCTTGCCATCCGACTTGCTTTCGGGAGCGGCGGGCGGCGCGCTGTCGTCCACCGCAGGCGCTTCGGGCTCCATAGTCTTTGCCGGTTCAACGGCCGGAGCTTGTGCCGCTTCGGGCTGCTGCAGCACCAGGGCATCCGGCCTGATCTGCTCCTGAAGGCGCTGCGGCTCGGACTGCAACTCCGGCGCCAGCCCCATGCCGGCCAGATAGCCGTGGCTCCACATGTAGTAACCCGCGTTGCCCAGCAGCAAGAGCAGGAAAACGATTCTCAGCATAGGTTTCTCACATCAGTTATCCATGGGCTGCAGCCGCTCGCGGGCAGCCGAGCAAGGGCCTGGGCGACCCCGCAGCGAGGGCTGCGTCCTTCTCCCCTGGCGCGCAGCGCGTAGAGAGAGGAGGAAGGCGCAAAGCGCCTCAGGAGGTGCTTCATTTCAAGCCTGCAGCGGGCTGCCAGCCGGACGCACGCTGATTTCGGAACTGGTCACGGCTTGCAGCCCGGTCGCTGTACGCACCAGAAAGCCGCCATCGGCAGCCACACCCTGAGCCATGCCGCTCGTGCCGTCGCTCAGATTCACCTCGCGTCCGGCCAGCAGGTCGCGCTGGGCGAAACGCTGCATCAGCGGAGCAAAGCCATGCCGGGCAAAGCTCTGCACCTCGGCCACCAGGTTGGGCAATATGCAGGCCAGGGCCGTGGGCGCATCCAGTGCGGCATCGAGCTCCTGCAGGCAGGCCGGGGCTGTGCGCATGCCGTCACCGGGACGGGGACGCACATTGATGCCGATACCGATCACCACATAGCGCGGAGCCGTCATATCGTGCTGTTGGCCGCCAACAAAGCTGGCGGTCTCGATCAGAATGCCGGCCAGCTTGCGGTCGCCCTCCAGCCACAGATCGTTGGGCCATTTGATGCCGATCTTGGGCGCCGCCCCCGCTGCGGGAAGCTGGGGCTGCAGGCTCTCGGCCACGCTCACGCCCACTGCCAATGACAGCCCCGACCAGTCGCGCGGTGCCAGCGGCAGGCCCAGCGAGAACATCAGCGAATCACCGACGCCGCTGACCCAGTTGCGGCCCAGGCGGCCTCGGCCCTGGGTTTGCTGCTCGGCAATCAACAGCACCGGATCCGTCAGCCCGTCGCGCGCGCGGCGCATGAGTTCGGTATTTGAGGAGTCGATGGTCGGCAGCACCTCGACCGTAAAGCCCGGCAACTGCGGTGCAATGGCTTCCCACAAGGCTTCGGCATTCCAGTGAATCGGCTGAGTCATTTTTTATCTATCCAAATCTAAAAACTGGCGCAACGCAAGTCAGAGACGCCAAGCAAGGGCAGCCCCGCAGCGAGGGCGTCGTCCCCTTCCCATAGCGCAAAGCGCGTAGAGAGAAGGGGAAGGCGTGCAGCGCCTCAGGGGATGCTTGCAGGCATCGGCGGTTTCCAGCCCCTTTTCGGCGCCAGCATGGTGCCGCGGCAGTTCGCAGCGCCGCAGTAGCAGGCATATTCAGCCTTGAGCTTGGCCGTATAGCGCTCCTCCACCATCAGGCCATAGTCGTAGTTCAGTTCTTCGCCCGCTGCAATATTGCGCAGCGCCACGATATAGACGCGACCGTCGATCTCGTCGGTGTAGCAGTTGGGCGCGCAGCTGTGGTTGATCCAGCGCGAGGAATTGCCCTTGTGCGTGGCATCTATCACCCGCTCATCGTCGACCTGAAAGTAAAAAGTGTGATTGGGCTGGCTGGGATCATGCGGATGACGGTCCTGCGCCTCCTGCCAGTCAATCACTTCACCCACGTACTCAATAATGGTTTCGCCTTCCGCAATATCCTGCGCGGCGAAAACGCCTTTGCCATGAACGCCGGAGCGCCGGGTCTGGATGCGTCGGCCCGTTGAAGAGGCCAGTGATGTGCGGGGCATGTTTTCTCTGATACTTTGAATATGCACACATGTGCGCATGCGCGCGCGTGAGAAGCGAATTGTATGAGCCTGAGTTTCGATTCGGGTTCAGGTGGTTAATGACGACGAGAACACACAATGACTAAAACCCTGGTGATTGCAGAAAAGCCTTCTGTCGCACAGGACATCGTCCGTGCGCTGACCCCGGTGGCAGGCAAGTTCGAAAAACACGATGACTATTTCGAATCAGACAGCTATGTGGTGACCAGTGCGGTCGGCCACCTGGTGGAGATTCAGGCGCCCGAAGAATTCGATGTCAAGCGCGGCAAATGGAGTTTTGCCAACCTGCCGGTCATCCCCCCGCGCTTCGACCTCAAGCCCGTGGACAAGACCAAGACCCGCCTGAACGCCGTGGTCAAGCAGGCCAAGCGCAAGGATGTGACCGAACTCATCAACGCCTGTGACGCGGGCCGCGAGGGGGAGTTGATCTTCCGCCTGATCGAGCAATACGCGGGCGGCGCCAAGGGCGGCCTGGGCAAACCCGTCAAGCGACTGTGGCTGCAGTCCATGACGCCGCAGGCGATTCGCGACGGCTTCAACAATCTGCGCAGCGATGCCCAGATGCAGGGCCTGGCCAGCGCCGCGCGCAGCCGCTCCGAAGCCGACTGGCTGGTGGGCATCAACGGCACGCGCGCCATGACGGCCTTCAACTCGCGCGACGGCGGCTTCTTCCTGACCACCGTGGGCCGCGTGCAGACACCCACCCTGTCCCTGGTGGTGGAGCGCGAGGAAAAGATCCGCAAATTCGTCAGCCGCGACTACTGGGAAGTGCACGGCACTTTCGACGCCCAGGCCGGCCAGTACCTGGGCAAGTGGTTCAACCCACAGTGGAAGAAATCGGACGATGCCGAGGCCAAGGCCGACCGCCTGTGGAACAAGGCCGATGCCGAAGCGATTGCCGCCGCCGTGCAGGGCAAGCCAGCCCAGGTGACCGAAGAGAGCAAGCCCACCACCCAGGCTTCGCCCCTGCTGTTCGACCTGACCAGCCTGCAGCGCGAGGCCAACGGCAAGTTCGGCTTCTCGGCCAAGACCACGCTGGCGCTGGCGCAAAGCCTGTACGAACGCCACAAGGCCCTGACCTACCCTCGTACCGACTCGCGCGCCCTGCCCGAGGACTATCTGCCCGTGGCGCGCCAGACCTTCGACATGCTGGCCACCAGCGGCATGCGCCATCTGGCACCCTTTGCCCAGCAGGCCATCAACGACAACTACATCCGTCCCACCAAGCGCGTCTTCGACAACAGCAAGGTGTCGGATCACTTTGCCATCATCCCGACCACGCAGGCCCCTTCGGGCCTGTCGGAAGCCGAACAGAAGCTGTACGACCTGGTCGTACGCCGCTTCATGGCCGTGTTCTTCCCCAGCGCCGAATACCAGGTCACCACACGCATCAGCAAGGTGGAGCAGCACAGCTTCAAGACCGAGGGCAAGGTGCTGGTCAAGCCGGGCTGGCTGGCCATCTACGGCAAGGAAGCAGCCAACGAGGTGGAGGACGCCAAGGAAGGCGACAAGGGCCAGCCCCTGGTGGCCGTGCAGCCCGGCGAGCAGCCGCGCACCCACCACGCCGATGTCAAGGGCCTCAAGACCAAGCCGCCGGCACGCTACTCCGAAGCCACGCTGCTGGGTGCCATGGAAAGCGCCGGCAAGCAGATCGACGACGACGAGCTGCGTGAAGCCATGCAGGAAAAAGGCCTGGGCACGCCAGCCACGCGCGCGGCCATCATCGAAGGCCTGCTGACGGAAAAGTACATGCTGCGCGAAGGCCGCGAGCTGATCCCCACAGCCAAGGCCTTCCAGCTGATGACGCTGCTGCGCGGCCTGGAAGTCGAGGAGCTGTGCCGTGCCGACCTGACCGGCGAATGGGAATTCAAGCTGTCGCAGATGGAAAAAGGCCAGCTCTCGCGCGAAGCCTTCATGCAGCAGATCCAGGCCATGACCGAGAAGCTGGTCAAGAAGGCCAAGGAATACGACCGCGACACCATTCCCGGTGATTACGCGACGCTCTCCACGCCCTGCCCCAACTGCGGCGGCGTGGTCAAGGAGAACTACCGCCGCTACGCCTGCACGGGCGCCAATGGCGCCAGCGAAGGCTGCGGCTTCTCGTTCACCAAGTCGCCGGCCGGCCGCACCTTCGAGACGGCCGAGGCCGAGCAGCTGCTGCGCGAACGCCGCATCGGCCCGCTGGAAGGCTTCCGCTCCAAGGCCGGCTGGCCGTTCGTGGCCGAGGTCGCCATCGTGCGTGACGAGGAAAACAGCAACTTCAAGCTGGAATTCGACTTCGGCGACGACAAGGACTCCGAGGACACGGGCGAGATCGTGGACTTTGCCCACCAGCAAAGCCTGGGCCCCTGTCCCAAGTGCGGCTCGCCCGTCTTCGAGCATGGCGCCAACTATGTCTGCTCCAAGGCCGTTCCCACGCTGGCCCAGACCACGCCCAGCTGCGACTTCAAGAGCGGCCAGATCATCCTGCAGCAGCCCATCGAACGCGAGCAGATGAGCAAGCTGCTGCAGACCGGCAAGACCGATCTGCTGGAGAAGTTCGTCTCCAACCGCACGCGCCGCAACTTCAAGGCCTTCCTGGTCTGGGATGGTGCTGCGGGCAAGGTGAACTTCGAGTTCGAGCAGCGCGAAGGCAAATACCCGGCACGCAAGACTGCCGGCGCAGCGGCGGCCAAAACCACGACGGCTGCCGCCAAGAAGACAGGCACGGCAGCCAAGAAGACCGCCGCCAAGACAGCGACCAAGACCGCTGCGGTGAAGAAGCCCCGCACCGTGAGCGCCACGCTCAAGCCCAGCGCCGACCTGGCCGCCGTGATCGGCAGCGAACCCACCTCGCGCCCCGACGTGATCAAAAAGCTCTGGGACTACATCAAGGCCAACGGCCTGCAGGACGCCAAGGACAAGCGCGCCATCAACGCCGACGCCAAGCTCAAGCCGGTGTTCGGCAAGGAGCAGATCAGCATGTTCGAGCTGGCCGGCATTGTGGGCAAGCATGTGAGCTGATCGCCAGCCCTGCCGCAATGACCAACGAGGACCGCCACGGCTTGCCGCTGGCGGTCTTTTTCATTTCAGGCAGCGCAGCGCAAGGCGTTCAGATAACCGGATATGGCCGTGTTGGCGCGCTGGCGCAGCAAGTCCAGATCCGGCGGTGCATCGGCGGCCAGATAGCTGTGATTGAACAGGCCGTACAGAATGCACTGGCTCACCCGTGCTGCATCGCGCACCGGGTAGTCCGGTGGCAGATCGGCGGCCTGCTCTATGGCTGCGGCCCAGGCGTCCACAAAGCGCTCGAACATCTTGCGGTAGGCCTCGGAAGTGGAGTAGTGGCGCTCCAGCAGATAGTGGGCACCCCATTCATCTGCCCGCTCGCGGTGCGCCTGCAGCTGTGACTCGATCACCGCCTCGGCAATCTGCATCAGCGGCTGGCCCGAATGACTGCCGGTCACGCCGCGAATGCCCAACAGCAGCGACTTGGAACGCAGATGCAGGCAGACCTTGGCCAGGTCTTCCTTGCCCGAGAAGTACTCGTAGAAGCTGCCCAGCCCGGTGCCCGCCACCAGGACGATCTCGCGCACGGTGATTTCCGCGTAGCTGCGCTCAAGCAAAAGCCGAACAAAGGCGTCCTGCAGGGCCTGAAACGTCTGCCGCGCGCGGGACTGCAAAGGGCGGCGACGCCCTGCTGTCGCGGTCGAAGGAGTGCGTGGTTTCATGCTGGCCAAATCCGAACACCTTTTTTGCACGGTTTCCTAGAATTTTTGACAGGTACCTTGATGCCATTGTGCATTGCGGCCTGGTGAATAAAAAATTCTTATGAGAGGACGGAGACAAGCATGCACCCTCGTATTTCCACTCCCCTGGCGGCAGTGGCTCTGGCCTTCGCATCACTCGTTCATGCGCAGCCGGCCACGGTGGTGAAGATTGCCTCGCTGGATGCCATGAGCGGCCCCATGGCGGGGCTGGGCCTGAACATACTCAAGAGCTTCCAGTACAGCGCCAAGCTTGCCAACGAGCAAAGCTGGGCCGGTGCCGTGAAGTTCGAGGTCGTTCCCTTCGACAACCGCCTCTCCGCACAGGAGGCGCTGAGCCAGCTCAACTCCATCATCGGACAGAACATCCGCTATGTGGTGCAGGGTGCCAGCTCCTCGGCCGTGGGCCTGGCACTGCAGGAAGCCATCGAAAAGCACAACAGCCGCAACCCCGGCAAGGAAATCATCTACCTGAACTATGCGGCCCAGGCACCGCAGATGACCAATGCCAGGTGCAGCTACTGGCACTTTCGCACCGATGCGAACTCGGACATGAAGGTGGCCGCGCTGACCTCCTATCTGGCCGGGCAAAAGCAGGTGAAGCAGGTCTTTCTGCTCAACCCCAACTATGCCTATGGCCAGGAAGTCTCGCGCGCCGCACGCAGCATGCTGGCGGCCAAGCGCCCCGATCTGAAGATCGTGGGCGATGACTTCCACCCGCTGGGCCAGGTCAAGGATTACTCCCCCTATATCGCCAAGATCAAGCAATCCGGGGCCGATGCCGTCATCACCGCAGACTTCGGTGCCGATCTGGCGCTGATCGTGCGGGCCGCACGCGAAGCTGGCTTGAGCACGGACTTCTACACCCTCAACGGCAACAACTTCGGCGTGCCCAGCGCCATGGGGGCAGCAGGGCAAGGCAGGGTCAAGCTGATCTCGGCCTTCAGCCCCAACTCTGAGCCACTGGCAAGCAACCCGCTGCTGCCGGGCTTCAAGCGCCAGTTCAACGAGGACTTCATCAACGGCCTGGGCCACAACGCCATGCTGATGCTGGCCCAGGCCATACGCGAAGCCAAGTCCGTGGAACCTGCCGCCGTCGCGGCCAGGATGTCGGGCATGCGCTTCGAGGGCATCAACGGCCCCGTGGAAATGCGCAAGAGCGACCACCAGGCCCAGCAACCCATCCATGTGCTGAGCTGGGAACAAGTGGACGGCAAGGCCGTGGTGCATGACCAGGAAGGAACGGGCCTGGGATGGAAGCCCGTGAGCACGGTTTCCGCACCGGCGGCCAGCCTGGACACCAGCTGCAAGATGAAGCGGCCATCCTGAACCTGCACCCTGGCGGCCCCTGACCGCCAGTTGCGCATGACATAGAAATCACAAAGCCCTGCGCCCTGCTGCGGGCAGGGCCACATAGCAAGGAAGAGACATCATGACTGGCATCCACCCCCATAACCAGGCTCCGGAGCTCAAGGACTACAACGTCTACACCAGCGATCCGGTGCTGCAGCGTGCCGTGACACGCGGCGGCGCACAGTGGCGCGACCCGGAGCTGCAACGCCAGGGCGCGGAATACGGCGCCGAAGCCACGCTGCGCGCCGCAGAAGAAGCCAACCATTTCGAGCCCGAGCTGCACACGCATTCGCCCTCGGGCGACCGTATCGACCAGGTGCGCTTTCACCCTGCATGGCACCAGATGATGACGATTGCACGGCGCAACGGCATCTCCAACCTGCCCTTCACCGACAAGCGGCCAACGGCCTGGGCCGCCTATGGCGCATCGCTGTTCATGCACAGCCAGATCGAGTCCGGCTCAACCTGCCCGACGACCATGACCAAGGCCAGCATTCCGCTGGTGCGCATCAACCCGCAACTCAATGCGGTGCTGGGGCCGCTGCTGGAATCCACCGATTACGACGCGCGCGATATCCCCGCCGAGGGCAAGCGTTCCATCACCGTGGGCATGGGCATGACGGAGCGCCAGGGCGGCAGCGATGTGCGCAGCAACACCACGCGTGCCGTGGCCCTGAACCCATCGGGCAGCAGCGGCCCCTGGGGCGAGGAATACCTGATCACCGGCCACAAGTGGTTCTTCTCGGCCCCCATGTGCGACGGGCATCTGGTGCTGGCCAAGACCGAGGAGCGCGGCCCCACCTGCTTTTTCGTGCCACGCTGGCGGCCCGACGGCAGCAAGAACGCCATTCATATCCAGCGCCTCAAGGACAAGGTGGGCAACCGCTCCAACAGCAGCAGCGAAGTGGAGTTCGACAACGCCTGGGGCGTGCTCATAGGCCAGGAAGGCCGGGGCATTTCCACCATCATCGAAATGGCCACCTACACCCGCCTTGACTGTGCGCTGTCCAGTGCAGGCTTCATGCGCCAGGCCCTGGTCCAGGCCCTGCACTACACGCGCAACCGCCATGCCTTCGGCCTGCCCCTTGTAGAGCAGCCGGTGATGACCGGCCTGCTGGCCGATATGGCATTGGAATCCGAAGCCGCCACCTGGCTGGCCATGGATCTGGCTGCACGCTTTGGCTCCGAAGACCCTCTGGATCAGGCCTGGCGCCGCATCGTCACGCCTGCCGCCAAGTTCTGGAACTGCAAGCGTGCCGTGGGCTACACAGGCGAAGCCATGGAAGTCTTCGGCGGCAACGGCTATGTAGAGACCGGCCCCATGGGGCGCTTGTTCCGCGAAGCACCCGTCAACTCCATCTGGGAGGGGTCGGGCAACGTCATGTGCCTGGATGTGCTGCGCGCCATTGCCCGCAATCCGGACGACGCCCATCTGCTGCTGGACCATTTGCGTGAAGTCGGTTCGGAGGAAGCCGTGCTGCGTGCGCAGGTGGACAAGCTGCGCCAGGCCGTCACCCTGCCCCCGCAGGAGCTGGAGCGCGAGGCTCGCCGCTTCACCCAGCGCCTGGCCACCACGGTGCAAGCCACGCTGATGCTGCAGCATGCGGGCAGCGACAGTGCCTCGGCCTTCATCGGCAGCCGCTTCGACCCGGACTGGGGCCCGGTGGCAGGTGTTGCCTTCGGCAGCAGCGACCCAGCCGCCCTGCTGCGCAATGCCTGGACTGGCTGAGGAGGACGCCAGCAATGATGAATTTCATTTCCCTGCTCGACCAGCAGGCACGCACGCGCCCCGAAAAACTGGCGCTGCGCGCCGACGGCCAGGACTGGAGCTATGCCGCGCTGGCGCAGGCCGGCCGCCGAGCCGCCACCGTGCTTTATGAGCAAGGCGTGCGCCAGGGCGACAAGGTAGGCCTGCTGTGCTTCAACACCCCTGGCTTTGTGTTTGCGCTGCTTGGCGCCTGGCGGCTGGGTGCGGTCGTCGTGCCCATCAACCACAAGCTGCAGGCCCCGGAGGTCAGCTACATACTGCGCCACTCGGGTGCCCGCCTATGCCTTGTGGATGGTGCGCGCGCTTCGCTGATCACCGCCATCCAGGCCGAACCACAGCCGCTGGCCGACATGCAGTGGCTGAGCACAGCTTCTGCCGCCGAGGGCCTGGACTGCTTCGATGAGCTGCTGGCACAGGCTGCGCCCTGCGGCGACGAGCATGGCCGACCTGCGCCACACGCTCTGGCCGAGATTCTCTACACCTCCGGCACCACGGGCCAGCCCAAGGGCTGCCTGCACAGCCATGCCAATGTCTTCCATGCCGCCCTGTGTGCAGCGGCGGCCACCTCGCTGGCGCCCACGGAGCGCACGCTGATCGCCATGCCCATCTGGCACTCGTCGCCGCTGAACAACTGGTTCCTGGGCACCTTGCTCATGGGCGGCACCGCCGTGCTGATGCGCGAATATGCGCCCAGGGAGTTTCTGGAAACGCTGGCGCAGGAACGCATCAGCTTCACCTTCGGCGCACCGATTGCCTTTCTGGCTCCGCTGTCCGTGGTGCCCGATGTGGCCAGCTACGACTTCAGCGCCATGCGATTGTGGGCCTACGGCGGTGGCCCTCTGGGCGCGGACATGGCACGCAAGCTGGCTCAGGTCTATCGCAGCGACCGCTTCATGCAGGTCTATGGCATGACCGAATCAGGCCCTCTGGGCACCGTGCTCTACCCCGAAGAAGCCGTGGCCAAGGCAGGCTCCATAGGTCGCTGCGCCATACCCGGCGTTGAACTGGAAGTGCGCCGTCAGGACGGCAGCCTGTGCGGCCCCGGCGAAGTGGGCGAGATCTGCCTGCGCTCTGCGGCCATGATGCAAGGCTATCTGGACAACCGCGAGGCCACGGCCGCCGTGCTGGATGACCAGGGCTGGTATCGCAGCGGCGACCTGGCGCGCGTGGACGAGGACGGCTATCTCTACATCGTGGACAGACTCAAGGACATGATCGTCACCGGCGGCGAGAACGTCTACTCCAAGGAAGTGGAAGACGTGCTCTGCACCCACCCCGATGTGCAGGACGTGGCCGTCATCGGCCGCCCTCATCCCGAATGGGGCGAGACCGTGGTGGCAGTGCTGACTCTCAAGCCCGGCAAGACGCCGGACCATGAGGATCTGCGCCAGTTCATGGAGACCAGGCTGGCTCGCTACAAGATTCCGCGCATCTTCGAAATCCGTGACGCGCTGCCACGCACCGCGACCGGCAAGCTGCTCAAGCACATGCTGCGCGGCAGCACGACCAGCCACTGAGGTCAAAGGCAGGCGGCGCTTTTCGTCGGGGCCGACGATGCATGCGCCGCAGCTGGGTAACACGGATGACATGGACGGGTCTTTGCAATCCGCTATAAGCAGTGATATGCAACTGAACCACGACCTGCTGACGGAGCGCCCAGCGCGCCAAGTCTCCCTCTCGGGAGCCTCCAATTTCCGTGATCTGGGCGGATATCGGGGCCTGGACGGCCGCCGCCTGCAATGGGGCAAGCTGTACCGCTCCGCCCATCTGGCGCATCTGACGCAGCAGGACCTGGAACAGCTGCAAAAGCTGGGCATCCACCGCAGCGCGGACTTTCGCGGCGAAGGCGAAAGCGCGCATCTCTCCTATGACTGGCCCAGGATCGAACGCCATGCCCTGGTCGTCGAGCCCACGGTAGTGCAGCGCGCCCAGTCCATGATGGAGCAGGGCCGCAGCCTCAGCAGCCGCGATACCGAGGAGCTGATGCATGACACCTACCGCAGCTTTGTGAACGTGTACGGCAGTCGCTTTGCACAGTTCCTCGCGCTGCTGCAGCTCAGCGATGCGCCGCTGGTCTTCCACTGCACGGCCGGCAAGGACCGCACGGGCTGGGCCGCTGCCCTGCTGCTGACGGCGCTGGGTGTGGACGAGGAGCAGATCATGGAAGACTATCTGCTGACCAATCAATACTTCAGACGCCCCGCCCAGATGTACGGCCAGCTGTCCGAAGAGGCTCTGGACGCGCTGTGGCGCGTGCAGCCGTCCTACCTGATGGCCTCGGTCGATGTGGTGCGCGCCCAGCATGGCAGCGTGGACCGCTATCTGACCCAGGTGCTGGGTATAGACGGTGCTGCACGCGAGCGACTGGCCAAGCTGTATCTGGAGACTTGATCAAATTTGATAGCTGCCAATGTTTATCCTGAATTGGTTTCATACCAATTTCAGGCATAACAAGCTGTTACGGCAAGGTATCTTCGGCCCGCTACCATGGGCCATAAGCCGCAATGGATGCGGACAAGGAAATGCAGATGCGCAAATGGCTCACCCTGGCCGCAGCAGCCGCCACGCTGGCGCTGACGGCCTGCTCCGGCACCATACCGGCCTCCTCCAGCTCCAGCGGCTCCGGCGGCGTGGAAATCTTTGGTACGGTGGACGCAGGCGTCAGCCGCACCTGGTAGGCTTCGCAGGCACAAAAAAGCCCGCCGTGCTCCATGCACGGCGGGCTTTTGTTTTTACCGCGTAATTAACGGCTGACGTTGGCGTCGGCCACGGTCAGCGCCGTCATGTTCACGATACGGCGTACCGTGGTGCTGGGAGTCAGCACATGCACGGGCTTGGCCGCACCCAGCAGCACCGGACCTACCGCAATGCCGCCGCCGGCAGCCTGCTTGAGCAGGTTGTAGCTGATGTTGGCGGCGTCGATGTTGGGCGAAACCAGCAGGTTGGCATCACCCAGCAGCGTGCTGTTGGGCATGAGCTTGGCGCGGGCCTTGCCGTCCAGGGCCACATCGCCGTGCATTTCGCCATCCACTTCCAGCCATGGCGCCTGCTCGCGCAGCAGCTCCAGGGTCTGGCGCATCTTGACGGCGCTGGGCTGGTTGCTGGAGCCGAAGTTGGAGTGGCTCAGCAGCGCAGCCTTGGGCTTGATGCCGAAGCGCATCATTTCCTCGGCGGCCATGATGGTGATCTCGGCCAATTGCTCGGCCGTGGGGTCGTAGTTGACATGGGTGTCGACCAGGAACACCTGGCGCTCGGGCAGCAGCAGGCCGTTCATGCAGGCATAGGTGGCCACGCCGCTGCGCTTGCCGATGACCTGATCGATGTAGTTCAGGTGCACATTGGTGTTGTTCCAGGTGCCGCAGATCAGGCCGTCGACCTCGCCCTTGTGCAGCAGCATGGAGCCAATCAGCGTCAGGCGGCGGCGCATTTCGATCTTGGCGATGGGCGCGGTGATGCCCTTGCGCTCCGTCATGCGGTGATAGCTCTGCCAGAAGTCGCGGTAGCGCTCGTCATGCTCGACGTTGACCACGTCGTAATCGGCGCCTTCCTTCATGCGCAGGCCGAACTTCTCGATGCGCTGGGCAATGATGGCGGGGCGGCCGATCAGTGTCGGACGCGCAATGCGTTCGTCCACCACGATCTGGGCCGCGCGCAGGATGCGCTCTTCCTCGCCCTCGGCATAGGCCACGCGCTTCTTGGTGGCCTTCTTGGCGGCGTGCACGATGGGCTTCATCATGGTGCCGGAGGCGTAGACAAAGGTCTTCAGGTGCTCGCGATAGGCATCCATGTCCTGGATGGGGCGCTTGGCCACACCGGCTTCGGCCGCAGCCTGGGCCACCGCGGGCGCCACGATCAGCATCAGGCGCGGATCGAAGGGCTTGGGAATCAGGTACTCGGGGCCGAAGCTCAGCACTTCGCCCACATAGGCGGCTGCCACTTCTTCGGACTGCTCGGCCTGGGCCAGCGCGGCAATCGCGTGCACGCAGGCGATCTCCATCGAGGTGGTGATCGTGGTCGCACCGCAGTCCAGCGCGCCACGGAAGATGTAGGGGAAGCACAGGACGTTGTTGACCTGGTTGGGGTAGTCCGTGCGGCCCGTGGCGATGATGGCGTCGTCGCGCACCGCCTTCACATCTTCAGGAATGATTTCCGGGTTGGGGTTGGCCAACGCGAAGATGATGGGCCTGGCCGCCATCTTCTTGACCATGTCCTGTTTGAGCACGTTGCCGGCGGACAGGCCCAGGAAGGCGTCGGCGCCCTCAATCACCTCACCCAGCGTGCGCAGCTCGGTCTTCTGGGCAAACAGCGCCTTGTCCGGATCCATCAGCTCGGTACGGCCCTCGTAGACCACGCCGGCAATGTCGGTCACGAACACGTTCTCGCGCTTCAGGCCCACTTCCAGCAGCAGGTTCAGGCAGGCCAGGGCCGCGGCGCCGGCGCCCGAAGCCACCAGCTTGACCTCTTCGATCTTCTTGCCCGCTACCTTGAGCGCGTTGACCATGGCCGCTGCCACCGTAATGGCCGTGCCGTGCTGGTCGTCGTGGAAGACGGGAATGTTCATGCGCTTGCGCAGCTCGCGCTCCACGAAGAAGCACTCGGGCGCCTTGATGTCTTCGAGGTTGATGGCACCGAAGGTGGGCTCCAGCGCAGCAATCACGTCGACCAGCTTTTGCGGGTCCTTCTCGTCGATCTCGATATCGAACACATCGACGCCGGCGAACTTCTTGAACAGCACGCCCTTGCCCTCCATCACGGGCTTGGAGGCCAGCGCACCGATGTCGCCCAGGCCCAGCACTGCCGTGCCGTTGGAGATCACGCCCACCAGGTTGCCGCGGCTGGTGTATTTGAAGGCCGCAGCCGGGTCCTTGACGATTTCCTCGCAGGGCGCAGCCACGCCGGGCGAGTAGGCCAGGGCCAGATCATGCTGATTGGCCATGGGCTTGGTTGCCGTGATGGCCACCTTGCCGGGCTTGGGGAACTCGTGATACTCCAGTGCCGCCTGACGCAGCAACGCACGTTTATCAATCGAGGTAATGGGCTTGGTGTCGGACATCAGCGGTCTCCAGCTCGCAAAGTAAGTCATCCGCAGTAAGGACTCTCTATGGGCACACAGCCCGGCCCCTGCGCTCCTGCGGACGATGAAATCGGATTTTGGATTGTAGGCCGAGTGCTATCAAAAAAAGAGGGGGTGCAGCTCGGCGTTTAAGGTCAAACAGCCATGACTGTTCAATAACAATGCAAACAAAATCATAACATTATGCGAACGATGCATAACACATGGAGATTTTGCACCTCAGGGCGTGCAGGCATCGTCGCGATAGAGCTCGGCATAAGGCACGCCATCGAAATGCAGCTTCCGGCTGTCCTGCAAATGCGGCATCGCCGTGCTGACGTCGTATCCCTGAGCTGCAATCAATATCTCGGGCGCCAGAGTCGTGCTGTGTGCCATAGGACTTTCAGAGATCGCCACCTCTTCACTCCCTTGCAGACCCCTCATTGCCTCGTTCGCCCAATATGCCAGTGGCACCTCCAGCACTGACTGATCATTGCCCTGGCGAGGGCTGTCCACACAAGGAGGAACTCCAAGGCCATGATCAGACACGTAAAGCAGCGCGCTGGGCGCGTCAGACGCTTCATCCAGCATGCGAATCCAGTCGGCCAGCAGGTCCGAGGTATAGCGAATCGAGTTATCGTATGCATCTGCGCCCTCATAGCGGGAACGAGGGTAGCGCTGGGAGATATCGGGATGACTGCCATAGGTATGAAGAACCACTAGCTTATGTGACGCTTCATCCGCCAGCGACTTCTCCAGCCAAGTCGTCATCACTTCGTCATGTGCCCCATTGCCCACCTTGGCATAGACATCCGCAGAGCGACGCAATATCTGCGAGTACATATCCTCGCTCTTGTCATTGAATCTGGAGTTGGAAAAGACAAAGGTCTTGTAGCCAGCATGCCGAGCCAAATCCAGGAACGAAGGCGAGGCATTTTTCTGGCTGTCGAAAGCAGACTGCCCCGTCAAAATATAGGGCAGCGCCTTTGCCGTATTGAAGCCATGAGCCATGACCTTGTAGGTACGCAAACCGGAAACCTGCCTCAGTGACTGATTGGTATCGTCTTCCTGATAGCCCAATAGCGACCAGCGATGGCTGCTGGCGCTCTCACCAATAATCACCACCAAGGTGTTTGCCTGAGATGCACTTGGCCTGGCAGGCAGTGTCGGCTGATAGAAAACCTCTTTTTCCAGATCTCCATAACGCACTGCAGCCTTGGCCATATGCATGGGATAGATATGACGCAGTTTATGCACATAGTCATTGACGGTGAACTGCTGAGTCACGCCAAAGGCAAAAAAGCTGGTCCAGAGCAATCCTATGCCCAGCAGTATTCTTTTCTCCCATTTCTGAAATGGAGCTGCTCCAGCCTTGCAGTTTTTAAAGAGAAAGTAGCCACATCCGAAACTTGCCACCAGCCAGCACAGCACGACAAGAACCATCTGACGATTGATCGAGCTCAGGAACTCGGCTGCCTCGTGAGTCTCGGTGCGCAGCAGCGTGGCAAGGGAAAACTCATCGATCATGTTTCCCAAAAACTGGGCATGAAAAATATTCGCAGCGCCGATAAAAATCAGAAGTGGAATACAGATCGCCAGAGACTTTCGGGACAGCGCCAAAGGATAGAAGAACAGCGCGGCCAACAGCGTGTAGCCCACTTCTTTTCCATATGAGCGAATGAGAAACGGAGGTGAAAAAAGCAATATCCAGGCGAGTAGAGAGCCCAGTCTCATTGCAAAGGAAGATATATTCATTTTTCGTGACAGATTTGTGACGATTGTATGAAATACTTCTTTTGTTAAATAGCCGCCCAAGCAGCGCTCACCACTGATTTCCTAGGACTTGACCCGCAGGGCTATGATTCGCGGTTTCTCTTCTCGACCGAAAGTCCGCCCATGCTTCCCCGCCACAACGACCCGATTGCCGCCATTGCCACCGCTCCGGGGCGTGGTGCCGTGGGCATTGTTCGGGTCTCCGGCAAAGGCATTGCTGCGCTGGTACGGACGCTCTGCGGCAAGGAGCTGAAACCGCGCGAAGCGACTTATCTGCCTTTCAGGGACGCGGGCGGCTCGCCCATAGACCATGGCCTGGCCATCTACTTTCCCGGCCCGCACAGCTACACGGGCGAGGATGTGCTGGAACTGCAGGCCCATGGCGGCCCCGTGGTGCTGCAGTTGCTGCTGGCACGCTGTCTGGAAGCAGCACAGAGCGCCAATGAAGACGGCAAGCCGGTGCTGACTGGGCTGCGCCTGGCCCAGCCCGGCGAGTTCACCGAGCGTGCTTTTCTCAACGACAAGATCGACCTGGCCCAGGCCGAGGCGATTGCCGACCTCATCGATGCCAGCACCGAAGCCGCCGCGCGCAGTGCCAGCCGTTCGCTGTCCGGCGCGTTTTCGCAGGAAATCCATGTGCTGCGCGATGCCCTGGTGCATCTGCGCATGCTGGTGGAGGCCACACTGGACTTCCCCGAGGAGGAAATCGACTTTCTGCAAAAGGCCGATGCCTTTGGCCAACTCGAGCGCCTGCGCGCCCAGGTCACTGCCGTGCTGGCACGCGCCCATCAGGGCGCGCTGCTGCGCGAAGGCATCAAGGTGGTGATTGCCGGCCAGCCCAATGCGGGCAAAAGCTCGCTGCTCAACGCGCTGGCGGGGGCCGAGCTGGCCATTGTCACCCCCATTGCCGGAACCACGCGCGACAAGGTGCAGCAGACGATTCAGATCGAGGGCGTGCCCCTGCATGTGATCGACACCGCAGGCCTGCGTGACAGCGATGACGAGGTGGAGCGCATCGGCATTGCACGCGCCTGGGACGAGATTGCAGCAGCCGATGCCGTGCTCTTCCTGCACGACCTGACCCGCGTGGAACAGGCCGACTATGCGGCAGCCGATGCCGATATCGCCCGCACCCTGCAGGACAAGCTGCCCGCGCAGGTACCGGTCATCCATGTCTGGAACAAGACCGATATGGCGGCTGCCGACGTGCAGTCCCGCCACACCGCCCAGCTCAATGCCGAGCAGATCGCCTTGTCGGCCCGTACCGGCGATGGCCTGGATGCGCTGCGCAAGCGCCTGCTGGAAGTGGCGGGCTGGCAATCCGCCCCCGAAGGCCTGTACCTGGCCCGCGCCCGCCATGTGGAAGCCCTGCAGGCCGTGGATGCCCATCTGGAGATGGCCGACGAGCAGCTGGCCGCTCAATCCGCCCATCTGGACCTGCTGGCCGAGGAGCTGCGCCTGGCCCAGCTGTCGCTGAACTCTATTACCGGCGAATTCAGCTCCGACGACCTGCTGGGGGTGATCTTCTCCAGCTTCTGCATTGGCAAATAACTCTGGTGTTCCGTCAGCAGAAATAGTGGACCGACACCCACTCAAAAAGGACTTTTATGGCACGGATGTGGATGGTACGAGGCGAAGGCGGCAGTCTGTACGATGCTTTCCGAGAGCAAGGCCTGGTCGCCGTCGGCTGGAGTCAGTTGGCGCCACATGCCAAGCCTGGAGTTGACCGAAAGCAGTTAATTGCACTCTTTCAATCCATGGAGCCGCAGTCCAAGCAAGGCAGCGTGATATCGGGCGCTTCGCAGGTCTGGCGTTTCGTCAATGAAATCCAAGACGGCGACTGGATCATTACTTACTCACCAGCCAACCGCCTCTACTCGATCGGCAAAGTTATGGGGCCATCCGAGCACCGCCCAGAATCGGCCGAGCAGGGCTTGTCTTTGGTGCGCAAGGTTCAGTGGCAAATGCAAGAACTCGCACGCGACAGTCTTAGCGCCAGTACAAAAAACAGCCTGGGCTCAACCCTGACTCTGTTTGAAGTCCCGTCCAGCGCAGCAAACGAAATACAAGCCGCACTAAAGGGCAAGCCAGCCCCAATACAGGCATACGAAGTAGAAGAAGAAACAATTGACCCACTGAGTGGCATTGAGGAACGTGCGCGAGAGCAGATCAAGGACCTCATCGTCAATCTGAGCTGGAAAGAGATGCAAGAGGTCGTCGCAGGCATCCTGCGAGCCATGGGCTACAAGACACAGGTGTCGCCAGATGGAGCAGACCGGGGCAAAGACATTGTTGCATCGCCCGATGGTTTTGGCTTTGAACACCCTCGCATCGTCGTTGAGGTCAAGCACCGCAAGGAGCAGATGGGTAGCCAGGATATCCGCAGCTTCCTCGGTGGCCGACACAAGGATGACCGGGGTCTGTATGTAAGCACAGGCGGCTTTACCAAGGATGCACTGTACGAAGCAGATCGTGCCTCCATCCCATTGGCGATGTGGACACTAGAGCATGTAGTCCGTGCATTAATCGAGCACTACGATGCCACCGATGCCGAGACCAAGCGCCTCATTCCACCAAAGCGACTGTATTGGCCTGCATAGATCTTTGATCAGACGGCGCATCAACATCGTTGGCAACCAACGAAATCTGCCCTTATTCGTCCCATAAAAAAACGCCACCTTTTCAGGTGGCGTTTTTGTTGGCGCTGGCGCCGTGCTTACTTGCCTTCGGCAGCCTTGCCGAACTTCGGCAGGTTGAACTGAGGCGGCACGCCCATGCGCTTGTTGATGATCCACTGCTGAGCGATCGACAGAATGTTGTTCGTCAGCCAGTACAGCACCAGACCCGAGGGGAAGAAGAAGAACATCACGCTGAACATCAGCGGCATGATCCACATCATCTTGGCCTGCATGGGGTCAGGAGGAGCGGGGTTCAGGGCGGTCTGCAGCAGCGAGGACAGAGTCATCAGCAGCGGCAGGATGAAGAAGGGATCCGGCACCGAAAGGTCATGAATCCAGCCAATCCAGGGCGCATTGCGAATTTCCACGCTGGATTGCAGCACCCAGTACAGAGCCATGAAGACAGGGATCTGAATGACGATGGGCAGGCAGCCGCCCATGGGGTTGACCTTCTCCTCGCGGTAGATGCGCATCATCTCCTGCTGCATCTGCTGGGGCTTGTCCTTCAGACGCTCGCGCATTTCCTGAATGCGGGGGTTGATGGCCTTCATCTTGGCCATCGAGGAGTAAGCCTTGGCGTTGAGCCAGTAGAAGGCAATCTTCAGCAGCACCACCAGGGCCACGATGGACCAGCCCCAGTTGCCGATGAACTTGTGCAGCTCGGACAGCAGCCAGTACAGCGGCTTGGCCAGAATCGTCAGCCAGCCATAGTCCTTGACCAGTTCCAGACCGGGCGAGAGCTTTTCCAGCATGGGCTCGACCTGAGGGCCGGAGAACAGGCGCGAGCTCACGGTCTTGGTCTGGCCGGGCTCCACGGTGCCCACGGGCGTGATCATGCCCACGGCGTAGAGGTTGTCACCCACCTTGCGCACGAAGTTGTCACGCTGGATGCCGTCGGCCAGCAGCCAGGCACTGGCGAAGTAGTGCTGCACCATGGCCACATAGCCATTGGAAGATGCCTTGTCGACTTCGGCCTTGCCGTTCTCGATGTCCTTGAACTCGACCTTGTGGTACTTCTTGGCTTCGGTATAGACGGCCGGGCCGGTGAAGGTGGAGTAGAACGTGGACTCATGCTCGGGCTTGTTGCCGTCGCGCACCAGCTGCATGTACAGCTGGGGGTTCACGGCGGCAGAGCCGGTGTTGACCACATCGTGCTGCACATCGACGGCATAGGAGCCGCGCTTGAGCGTGAAGGTCTTGACCAGCTTCACGCCACCCTGGTCGGCCGACTCGAAGCGCACTTGCACGCTGTCCTGACCGTCCTTGAGCTCGCGCTCGCCGGGCATCACGGTCATGGGAGTCTTGTGCGTGGGGAAGTTGCCGCCGATCAGGCCGGTCTGACCCAGATACACACGCTTGGCGTTTTCCTCGAACACCTGCATGAGCTTCTTGTCATCCACGGTGTCGGAGTACTTGAGCAGCTCGGAAGCTTTCAGCGTGCCGCCTTCGCTGTCGAAGGTCAGACGCATCACATCGCTGCCCACGATCACGTCCTGACGGGGCGTCACGGCTGCTGCGGGCTGAGCCGCGGCATTGGCGGCACCGGGCACATCGCCGGCAGAAGCTGCTGCTGCGGGCTGGGGCACGCTGACGTCAGCAGGCTTGACATCGGCCGCAGCAGGCGCACTGACCGTCTGCGGCGATGGGAAGAAGGTGGGCTTTTTGCCGTTATGGATTTGCCACTTGTCCCAGAGCAAAACCATGGAAAAGCCAAATATCACCCACAGTATGGTGCGGCGAATATCGTTCATGAAGACTTCTTAGGTGAGGAAGGTTGGGTGGTCGCGGAAGAGTCCGAGGCATCGTCCAGAAAGGAAAACAGCCTGGGCTTTTGCTGTGGCACGGGATCATGCCCTCCGTCACACCACGGATGACAACGCGCCAGCCGGCGCACCGTCAGATAAGAGCCTACCGCAGCGCCGTGTTGCTCCAGCGCTTGAAGGGAATAGGCCGAGCAGGTCGGCTCGAAGCGACAGGCCGAGCCCAGCCAGGGACTGAGCAGCAGCCTGTAGCCACGCACTACAGCCATGAGCAGTCGCTGCATCATGGCTGGTTCTCCGGCTGACTTGCTATTGAATCAGTAGCTTCTCGCGCTTTACCATCAATGGCTTGAGGTGAATTCTTCTTCAAATCCACCTCGGCCTCGGCGGTCTGACGGGCCTGCGTCAGGCGGCGCGCCCCGGTCGCAAAAAGCTGTTGCAGTTCCTTGCGGACCGCTGCCTTGAGCTGATCCGAAGTTGCACTGACGAATTGCTTACGGTCAAACCCCGAGCGCAGGCGCACCACATAGGAAGCACACAGCAGGGCATCCTCGTAATCCGAGGACACCGCGTAGATCTGGCGCTTGATGGTGTGGCGCGTGACCGAGCGGCGTGCCCAGCGCTTGGGCACCATGGCACCCAGCCAGGCCTGCTTGCGCACGGCACCAATGCCAAACAGGGCCTGCGGATCGTTCGATCCGGGCCCTGTCCTGGGGTTGGCAACCATGTCGGAAACCTCGGCCACCAGCTCCATGCGATGCAGGGCGAAGTGCGGGGTACGGGCAATCGTGCCCGCGGACATGGTGGCCTGGAATTGCGGACGCGTTTTCAGCCTTTGCATAGGAGAGCCTCCGTTCAGAGGCCTTCAGCGCAGCGAATGAGCAGACCGCTAGCCAACGCCGGCCTTAGACGGCCAGACGCTTGCGGCCCTTGGCGCGACGTGCGTTGATCACGGCACGGCCACCCTTGGTCTTCATGCGGACCAGGAAACCGTGGGTACGGGCGCGGCGGATCTTGGAAGGTTGGTAAGTACGTTTCATGTTGGTTCCTTGAGAAGGTTCAGTATTTGCGTCGGCAAGGCGCCATGTCTGCGCCCGACCATTCCGGTTTTGCGCCGCACACTGTCACCGCCAAACCCGATATTTTTTCACATGCCGTGCATGTCATCGGACCAGAAGGCAACAAACGGAACAAAGCACCCGCCACAGCGCCTAAAGCAACTGGGCGCGCGCGCACAAAAAAGGCGCCCGGCTCATATCACCCTGAACACATTCAGGGAAACCGGGGATTATCACAGCGTTGGGCCTTTGATGCAATGACCCTTGAATTTGCTAAGGACTCACGGGGTATCCCGTCAAGCACCTGCGCGGCCCAGAGATTCTTTACAAACAGCAGGCGGCCAATCTATTAGGATGTGCAGCCTATAACGCACCGGAGTCGGGGACAGCCTTCTGATATTTTGTGGATAACTTCCGCAAAAGCTACAATACCAACCCCGCAACTGTTCCTCCTATCCACAATTAGACTTTTGACAATGACAGAGGAACCAACCAATGATGCAGGCCAGGCCCTGTGGCAGGTCTGCGTTGAGCAACTGGGTCAGGAGCTGCCAGAGCAGCAATTCAACACCTGGATCAAGCCGCTGACGGCACTCGTTGCAGAAGATTTTTCCAAGGTCACCGTCTATGTGGCCAACCGCTTCAAGCTGGACTGGATCCGTGCCCAGTATGCAGGCCGCATCTCGGCCATGCTGGAGTCGCTCTACGGCCAACCCGTCACTCTTGAGTTAGCACTTGCTCAGCGGGAAAGCGTTGTTCGTACTTATGTGCGCCCTCCTTCATCGACTCAGCAGGCTGCACCGCAAACGCACAATGTCGCCGTGCCCACCGTCACCAGCGAAGAGGCCAGCGCACCGGTTTTCCGCACCCGATTGAACCCGGCCCTCACCTTCGAGACGCTGGTCGAAGGTACGGCCAACCGCATGGCGCGCTCGGCCGCCATGCATGTGGCAGGCTCGCCCGGTCATCTCTACAACCCGCTGTTCATCTACGGCGGTGTCGGCCTTGGTAAGACTCACCTGGTGCATGCTGTGGGTAACCAGCTGCTCAAGGACAAGCCCGACGCCAAGATTCTCTACATCCATGCCGAGCAGTTCGTCTCGGATGTGGTCAAGGCCTACCAGCGCCGCACCTTCGACGAGTTCAAGGAACGCTACCACTCGCTCGACCTGCTGCTGATCGACGATGTGCAGTTCTTCGCCAACAAGGACCGTACGCAGGAAGAGTTCTTCAATGCCTTCGAGGCCCTGCTGGCCAAGAAGAGCCATATCGTGATGACGTCCGACACCTACCCCAAAGGTCTGGCCAATATTCACGAGCGCCTGGTCTCGCGCTTCGACTCGGGCCTGACGGTGGCCATCGAGCCGCCCGAGCTGGAAATGCGCGTGGCGATTCTGATCAACAAGGCCCGCGCCGAGAACGCCGACATGCCCGAGGAAGTTGCCTTCTTCGTGGCCAAGAACGTGCGCTCCAACGTGCGTGAGCTCGAAGGCGCGCTGCGCAAGATCCTGGCCTATTCGCGCTTCAACCAGAAGGAAGTGTCGATCCAGCTGGCCCGCGAGGCGCTGCGCGATCTGCTCAGTATTCAGAACCGCCAGATTTCTGTGGAAAACATCCAGAAGACGGTGGCTGACTACTACAAGATCAAGGTGGCCGACATGTATAGCAAGAAGCGCCCGGCCAGCATTGCCCGGCCGCGCCAGATTGCCATGTACCTGGCCAAGGAGCTGACGCAAAAAAGCCTGCCCGAGATCGGCGAGCTGTTTGGCGGCCGCGACCACACCACGGTGCTGCACGCCGTACGCAAGATTGCGGGCGAGCGCCAGACCAACACCGAGTTGAACCAGCAGCTGCATGTGCTGGAACAAACGCTCAAGGGTTAAGAGCGTGTTCACGATCTGCTCGCGCCGACGTAGAGATCATGACCACGCTCTGAAAAACTCCCCCATGAATGTCACTCACACAGGGCAAAATGGGGAATTCACGCGGCATGAGGGAGCGTCCGCCCTGCCCTGCGGATGCCGCCGCGTCAAAACAAATGCGCACTTAAATCACTGAGGTTGACATGATCGTCCTGAAAGCCACACAAGACAAAGTTCTCGCGGTCCTGCAATCGGTGGCCGGCATTGTCGAGCGCCGCCACACGCTGCCCATTCTGGCCAATGTGCTGATCAAGAAGACCGGCAATGCACTGCAGCTGACAACCAGTGATCTGGAAATCCAGATCCGCACCACGGCCGAGCTGGGCGGCGACGCCGGCGACTTCACCACCACCATCGGTGCCCGCAAGCTGATCGACATCCTGAAGACCATGCCCGGCGACCAGACCGTGAGCCTGGAGACGCAGCAGTCCAAGATGATTCTGAAAGGCGGCAAGAGCCGCTTCACGCTGCAGACCCTGCCCGCCGAAGACTTCCCGCTGGTGCAGGAATCGGCCGCCTTCGGCCCCGCCTTCAGCGTGCCTCAGAAGGTGCTCAAGGACCTGCTGGGCCAGGTCTCCTTCGCCATGGCCGTGCAGGACATCCGCTACTACCTCAACGGCATTCTGTTCGTTGCCGAAGGCAACACCCTGAGCCTGGTGGCCACCGACGGCCACCGCCTGGCCTGGGCCAGCGCCACGCTGGACGTGGAAGTGCCCATCAAGCAGGAAGTGATTCTGCCGCGCAAGACCGTGCTGGAGCTGCAGCGCCTGCTGTCGGACGCCAGCGGCGAGAACCAGCCCGTCATCGAGATGCAGTTTGCCAACAACCAGGCCAAGTTCACCTTTGGCGGCATGGAGTTCGTGACCAAGCTGGTCGAGGGCAAGTTCCCCGACTACAACCGCGTCATCCCGCGCAACCACACCAACAGCGTGACCCTGGGCCGCGCCCCGCTGCTGGCATCGCTGCAGCGCACGGCCATCATGACCAGCGACAAGTTCAAGGGCGTGCGCCTGTCGGTCGAGCCTGGCACGCTGCGCGTGGCGTCCAACAACGCCGAGCAGGAAGAGGCCATGGACGAACTCGACATCGACTACGGTGGCGACACCATCGAGATCGGCTTCAACGTGACCTACCTGATCGATGTGCTCACCAATATGAGCCAGGACATGGTCAAGATCGATCTGCAGGACGGCAACAGCTCGGCGCTGGTCACCATCCCCGAGAACGAAAGCTTCAAGTACGTCGTGATGCCCATGCGCATCTGAGTGGACCGAACGCAGCCAGCCATTTCATTGCCTGAAATAACAGGAGCAGCTACCGCTCGTCCTGTAATGATTTCAGGCAAGTATTCATTTGAAAGTTATGCAGGTCAGGCGCCAACAGCTCCTGACCTTGTAGCAGCAAGGTAATTTCATGACCGAAGAGAACAAGCCAGACACCCAGACCGCCGCAGATGCAGGCGGCTATGGCGAAGGCGCAATCCAGATCCTGGAAGGCCTGGAGGCGGTGCGCAAGCGCCCAGGCATGTACATCGGTGACACCTCGGACGGCACCGGTCTGCACCACCTGGTCTTCGAGGTCGTGGACAACTCCATCGACGAAGCGCTGGCCGGCTACTGCGACGACATTCTGGTCACCATCCATGCCGACGGTTCGCTGTCCGTCATCGACAACGGCCGCGGCATTCCCACCGGCGTGAAGATGGACGACAAGCACGAGCCCAAGCGCTCGGCTGCCGAAATCGCGCTGACCGAGCTGCACGCCGGCGGCAAGTTCAACCAGAACAGCTACAAGGTCTCGGGCGGCCTGCACGGCGTGGGTGTGTCCTGCGTGAACGCGCTGTCCGTCTGGCTCAAGCTCACCGTCAGCCGTGACGGCCGACGCCACGAGATCGACTTCTCGCGCGGCTTTGTGCAAAACCGCCTGATCGAAGTCGTAGACGGCGCCGAAGTCTCGCCCATGCGCGTGGTCGGTGCCAGCGACAAGCGCGGCACCAAGGTGCACTTTCTGCCCGACCAGGAAATCTTCAAGGAGAACTTCGAGTTCCGCTATGAAATCCTGGCCAAGCGCCTGCGCGAGCTGTCCTTCCTGAACAACGGCGTGCGCATCCGCTTGAAGGACGAGCGCGACGGCAAGGAAGACGACTTCTCGGGCGCCGGCGGCGTCAAGGGCTTTGTGCAGTTCATCAACGGCACCAAGAAGGTTCTGCACCCCACCACCTTCCATGCCAACGGCTCGCGCCCTGCGGAAACCTATGGCGGCATTCCCGGCACCGAAATCGGTGTCGAGGTGTCCATGCAGTGGAACGATAGCTATGCCGAGCAGGTGCTGTGCTTCACCAACAACATTCCCCAGCGTGACGGCGGCACCCACCTGACCGGCCTGCGCGCCGCCATGACCCGCGTGATCGGCAAATACATCGCCGACAACGAAATGGCCAAGAAGGCCAAGGTCGAAGTCTCCGGCGACGACATGCGCGAAGGCCTGTGCGCCGTGCTCAGCGTCAAGGTGCCCGAGCCCAAGTTCTCCAGCCAGACCAAGGACAAGCTGGTCAGCTCGGAAGTGCGAGCGCCCGTGGAAGACATCGTGGCCAAGAGCCTGACTGACTTCCTCGAAGAAAACCCCAACGACGCCAAGATCCTGTGCGGCAAGATCATCGAGGCGGCCCGCGCCCGTGAAGCCGCGCGCAAGGCCCGCGAAATGACGCGCCGCAAGGGCGTGCTCGACGGCATGGGCCTGCCCGGCAAGCTGGCCGACTGCCAGGAAAAAGATCCTGCGCTGTGCGAAATCTACATCGTCGAGGGTGACTCCGCCGGCGGCTCCGCCAAGCAGGGTCGCGATCGCAAGTTCCAGGCCATCCTGCCGCTGCGCGGCAAGATCCTGAACGTGGAAAAGGCCCGCTACGAAAAGCTGCTGTCCAGCCAGGAAATCATCACCCTGATCACGGCCCTGGGCACCGGCATCGGCAAGGTCAGCGAAGACTCTGGCAAGAGCAGCAGCGACGACTACAACCCCGACAAGCTGCGCTACCACCGCATCATCATCATGACCGACGCGGACGTGGACGGCGCCCACATCCGAACTCTGCTGCTGACCTTCTTCTACCGCCAGATGCCCGATCTGGTCGAGCGCGGCCATATCTACATCGCCCAGCCGCCGCTGTACAAGGTCAAGAACGGCAAGGAAGAGCTCTACCTCAAGGACGGCCCGGCCCTCAACAAATACCTGCTCAAGATCGCGCTGAACCATGCCAGCGTGAACACCGGCGGCGACACTCCGCGCACCGTCGAGGGCGAAGAGCTGGCCAAGCTGGCCAACATGCACCTGGCCGCCGAAACCGTCATCGAGCGCCTGTCCAACTTCATGGATGCCGAGGCCCTGCGCGCCATTGCCGACGGCGTGCAGATCAAGCTCGACACCATTGAAGAAGCCCAGGAGTGCGCGCCGATTCTGGAAGCCAAGCTGCGCGAGCTGACCACCACCGGCGTGCCCGCCGATGTGACGGCCGAGATCGACCCCAACAGCGAGCACCCCATCCTGCGCATCAGCCGCCATCACCACGGCAATATCAAGAGCTCCATCCTGACCCAGGAGTTCGTGCGCAGCCATGACTACGCCGCTCTGTCCGACGAAGCGCAGAACTTCGTCGGCCTGCTGGGCGAAGGCGCCAAGGTCACGCGCGGCGAAGGCGAGAAGGCCAAGACCGAAAAGGTCGGCGACTTCCGTCAGGCCATGGCCTGGCTGATCTCCGAAGCCGAGCGCACCACGGGTCGCCAGCGCTACAAGGGCCTGGGTGAAATGAACCCCGAGCAGCTCTGGGAAACCACCATGGACCCCAACGTCCGCAGCCTGCTGCAGGTCAAGATCGGCGACGCCATCGAGGCCGACCGCGTCTTCACCATGCTCATGGGCGACGAGGTCGAACCGCGCCGCAACTTCATCGAAGACAACGCGCTGCGGGCGGGGAATATCGACGTGTAAGGTACATGTAGCGAGACCCATAAGGTGAGATTTTGAGAAGCATCTATTGAGACATTTATCAAATCTCACTTCGCAAGAGTTCTAATCTATCGGCCTCTTGTACGAAAAAAGGCTACCAATCGGTAGCCTTTTTACTGTTCCTTCATTGCTGAGACGTGCTTAATACCTCATCGTTGCAGCTCGGCATATCGTGATTGACGACTGCTGTGCAGCGATTGCTATTGTCCATCGCGGCATCACGATCTATCGGTCGGCTACATAACGGTCATCCAAATGCCAAGACTGGCAACTACTCAAGGACAGGTTTCAGGTAAGCAGCTGACCGTGACCGCAGTGCAGCCAAGGAAGTTGCTGGAAGTCCGCTATCCCGGCTTATGAACTGGTACTGCCGACCCATTGCTGCCGTTCGAGCCTCGTCGGCCTATGTCAGCGATGCAGCGATTGCTGTCGCTCAAGTTCTCAGGGCGGACTGCCGGTCTCAGCCAAGTAGTAGCTCTCCTGAGTGCCAAAAGCGTCGATCCTCAATGACTGGTTTCAGGTGCGCAGCAGACAGTGGCTAACGGGCATGCGCATTTCTGCAGCCCAATTTGAGCAGGAAAGTTTGCTCATAAGGGAAGTCTCCAGCTGGCATTACATACCTATTTTTGACAGACATTTAATAAGCCGTTCCGCATCTTTTGGGGCATAGATTCACTGTATCCAGCTTTTAAAAGCGCGCTGTTCCAATTCAGCGGTGCGTTGAGCGATGAAATCACGTAAGTGTCTCACCAGTGGCGTCAACTGGCGTCGGCTGGGCACTACGAGAAACAACGGAGCCGCCTCGGTTGTCCACTCGGGGCATAGGGTGCGAAGCCGCCCTTCGAGCAGGTCGGTGGCCACGTCAAAGCCCGCTTTGTAAACAATGCCCTTTCCCAGAAGCGCCCACCGGCGCACTGCATCGCCGTCATTGGAGACATTCACACTCTTGACTCGGACTGTGATTTCGGGGGCGTCTCCAAATGAAAAGCGCCACCTGTCATGGATCTCGTCACCAAGCATGAAACACAGACACGCATGCGCAGACAGTTCGTGCGGTGTTGTTGGCACACCATATTTGGCGATATAGGCAGGGGACGCACAAAGCACACGGCGGTTGGAAGGAGCCAGTGGCAGTGCAACAAGACTGGAGTCCGGGGGCTTGCCGTAACGAAAGGCTGCGTCTACAGGGTCGCTGTAGACGTTGGCCATACGGTCCGACAACTGCAGCCGGATGTCGACCTTGGGGTGAAGGTCTTGGAATTCGTTGAGCCAGAGCAGAAGCAGGTTGCGCCCAAGATCAGAC
>NZ_JBCPWN010000015.1:0-137088 GCF_039581415.1 Comamonas sp. F1-6 | reverse complement strand
TAGACTTTTTCATGATCGTTCCTTTGAATAGCGAGTTTTCAGACAAGTGAAAGAAAGAGTGTGTGTGAGCAAAAGACCATTTGCAGATATGCAAAAGGCCCCTGTTAACCGTCAACGAGTTCTGGAGTGCTTGGTTACGTTCCAAAACAGGCGTTCGGTAAGGCCAGTTTCAGAAAATGACTAAGAAACAGTAATACCCTGTTTAGAAATATTTTCTTAACAAAATAAATTCAATCAAAAAATGATTGAGTTATTGTGTTTTGTGCATGGTGTGCTATTGAATAAATAGCACCCATGGGAAAATTCTTACAGTGTTAAAAAAAGTAATCTATATTTCCGTTTACTTTCCATGTCCAATGTTTCAATAACAAAGGGTTTATATCTATTTTTCACGCATCTGCTGCAATCAATACCACATATTAGAGTTTTAATTTGTAAAAATATAAACCACGTATTTCTTTATTTACTTTTAGTGGATTTTAAAAAAGGGAGATTTTATTTTTCGCGTGACTGCCAACCAATCTATCTACTTGCTGGGGTGTCACATGTATCTAACCGACGCATCTATGAGTTCACGGTCTGACGTCGGCAGAACTGAAGGCGCATCTATTGCTTTCGGTGGCATGTGGCCATCCGACATGAAGGGGCAGCAGAGCCAACCTGTGCGAGTCTTTCTGGTCGACGAAGACAGACACATCAGGAACGTGATCGCGCAGGAGCTCATGCGTGACCCGCGCACTCTTCTGGTAGGGCAGGCTTCCAGCTACAAAGAGGCTCGCAAGAACGTCTTTTCTCAAGAGTTCGACGTACTCCTCATCGACCTGTCTATTGGCGAAGGCCAAGGAGCTGAGCTGCTGGAGTCCATCCAGCTAAAAAGGCCTGACGTGCTATGCATCGCAATTTCTGCAAGTGAAAGCGACGATGCGGCCATGGATGCTCTTAAGAGAGGCGCTGTTGGATACCTGGTAAAGAACTCATGGTTTGGAAGCTATTTGCAGGCTGTGCTGGAAGTAGCCAATGGTGGGGCTGCGATATCGCCCCGTGTGGCGAAGAAAATCATTCCCAAAATATTCAAGGCATCTATGCAGGGGGAAAACATCTCAATGCATAAAAAATTCGAGTCGCTGACTGAAAGAGAAGTAGATATATTGAAATTGATAGCTCAAGGAAAAACCACTCAAGAGATTTCGTCCTACCTGGAAATCAGCCCATTAACTGTGGCAACACATGTAAAAAATATTTACGGAAAAATGCAGGTCAGAACCAGAGCACAAGCTGTCAGATATGCGATGCTGACAGGTATCATTTAAACTCTCTTTTTTATCTGAGTTTTAAGTTCGAGATAAATGGATTTTTTCTTACAGATGTTCTTTGATTGATTATCTTTGACAAGAGAATTTATTCGTCAAGTTGCAGACGCTTTTTACCTGACTGCTTTCAATTGTGCAGCCCCTGTTTGGTAATGTTCAAAAGCCTTCGCAACCTGGGTATGGGCAAGGCTTTAGGTGGTAGAGACCATAGTGTTTGGATACCACTCCGCAACCAGCATTGCTGCTTGTGCATGAGCCAATTGCCAGTGCTCCTTTGACGTGCTACCGGGGCGGTCTGGCAATTCAATGTGCCGATCCGCAGCCCGGATAGCAAACCAGAACCTGCGACTCCACCCATCGTTAAGCGGTGGCTTATGAAGTGCCGGTGAAGTAATCACTATCACCCTCTTACCGGCCGCCCTGGCGTAACCAATCTCAACCAGAGTGTCGTAGGCTTCCAGATCTTCAAGATAGGCCACAACTACATCAGCCCGAGAAATGCCTTGGAGCGCTCCACGGTATGCGGCGTTCTGTGCTCTGTCAGGCGAGCACGGAGTCACTCCATGCATGTACCCGTGGTCGCTGCCTCTGGTCTTCCATGGACCCGAGTACATGAACCTTGTGCGCGTTCCATAAAAGACCATTTCTTGCGGCGGCGCGATCAGTACGTCAGCTTCCGAACTTTCCGTTTCTAAATCACCGAGGGCATTGGATTTGGAAACATCGAAGATTCGCCAGCAAGAAAAGTCCCCGCCTGGCTTCTTGTTGTCTACAGACTCTCCCATCCTGCCCGCCATGTAGACGAGAGGGAGTGCGAGATGGACTTGGCGAGCCGCTTTTCTAGCCTGTAGCCAGTTTTCGATATCAGCCTCGAACCAGCCAATGCTTCTATTGCTCATCGGCGTTGGGTGAGGAAACTTGTCCTGCCGCAAGAGCTTGTAGAGCATCGATTTTGATAGCGCTGTCCGAATCAACACCTCATCCATAGGGATGACATGTTTAGTGACACGTGACGCGCTCTCCCTAGACATATGGCCTCTTGAATTCGGATGTTAGGTGCATGCACCATAGTTAATCAATGCAATAGATATTGATTCTTGATAGTTGATATCAATGTAGGAAACACTCTAACACGGGAGTAGCGCAAGAACGATTTGCATTTCCAGTATTGCTTATTGCCGCCGGAAGAGCTGCGCCAGTTCAACATCGTCAACGCCTTCGCCAAGCCCAATGAAATGTGGGGCGTCCCAATTGAAATCGACCCCAACACCACGGGCGTGATGATTGCGGTCGATGGGACTGAAATGCCTTTAGTCGAAGGCTACTGAGGAATCTGCTGACTCAGGAGGTCTTGCCCAGCACCCCAGCCCAAGCCTCTGCAGTCCTTGTGGCTGACTGCGACAGGCCATCCTGGGCGGCCTGCAGACTCTGACCACCGCCAGCAGGGCAATTGCTGCAGCCGGCATTCGGGCCACAGGTGCAGACCGCTGTAAGCGTCTGAGAGCCGCGGCCCTGAATTGAGTTGACCACATCCCGGATAAATGTCCCCAGTTCATCCGCGTTCTTGGTGTTCACCAAATGAGGCGCCAGCGCATGCACAAGGGAATACTCCAGGTCGTTGCGGTGATTGCGCAGCACCCCGACCACGTTCGACCCTAGTGTGCCACCCGTCTTGGGTTCCAGCTCCTTGAGCTTCTTCAGGATCTTGTCGCCCACTTCCACGATGGGCAGCGCCAGCAGCGCGGAGCTGAACAGCGCGAACAGCATGATGTCGATCACCAGGGCCGAATCGCTGCAAAGGCGGTAGCCGAACACGGCCAGGAACAAGGCGATGACCACATAGAGGATGGCTGTCGCGTGCTTCTTGATGAATTGCATGGTTACTCCAGATTCCGGCAGCCGGCCGGTGCGGGCCGGAAGGCTTAGAAAGCAGAGATGCGCTCGCCCAGGATCACAGACAGCTCGCGCATCACATCGAGCTGGCGGCGCATGCGGGCCTGCTCGTCGGGGTCCAGCTGGCGGAACAAGGCATTGCGCAGAATGAACTCGTCCAGCCTGGTGATACGGATGTCCGTATCCTGCTTTTCGTCCAGCACGCGCTGCTGGTGGGGTGGGACCGTGCAACCCACTACCTGCCAGTCTTCGGCCAGGCAGTCATTGACACTCGGCACCCAGGTGCTGACAGTCTCGTCCACGTTCTTGATGGCGAAATACGGGTTGTAGGGCACCATCGCGCCCTCGCCAAAATGTGCCTTGGCCGCGCCGGTCTGTGCTGGGTAGCTGGCAGCAGGCACCAGATAGACGAACAGGCCTTTGCCGTTCCAGCCGGTACGTTGCAGGCGCTTGCCCAGCTTCAATTCCTTGATGGCGTCACCGAAATTCATTGAGGGTTCTCCTTGGTCTGAGGGATCACTGGCCAGGCCGCGCGGCAGGTTGCCGCATCAGCTGCGTGGCCATCAGCTCGGATTGCCAGCTCCGTGTATCGCTGGCTGCACTGTCCGAATACGTTGTTGAGGGAACGGGCGTACTCGATGAGGGCGGCGGGGGAAGCGTCAGCAAGTCGTTGCTCGGCATCGGACAGTTGCTTGCGCAGGCCGTCACGCTCGCGGCGAGCGCGATCAGCAGCAGCCTGCAAAGCGGCCTGCTTCTGGATGGCGTCATTCAGGGCTCCTTGGTATGTGGCGTTGACCGTGCGTTCGACGGCCAGCACGCGGCGGCCGGCGGCCGTGCGTTCATCGGCGATCTGCTCGCGGTATTGGATGGCCTGCAGGCGCTCGTCGGCCAACTCGGCACCCAGGCGCGCAGCCTGAAAGGACCAGGCCAAGGCAGCGCCAGCCGCTGCGGCGGCCAGTGATGTGTAGACGGTCAGCCGCGCCATGACAGCCCCCACTCGCAGAGCTCGGCATTCGCATCGCCGCGGATCTTCAGCCCGGGCAGCACCACGGACACGCCATTGACCGTGCCCTTGTTCCAGCGCACGTTTTCACGGCAGGCCTTGACCCAGTTGCCCCCGTTCGCATCACGCCTCATGGTGCTGGTCTGGAAATTGCTGTCGCCCTTGTTGTGCAGGAAGTCGAAGAACGTGGCCTGCTGGAAGGAGTTGTAGCTGCCCCAGTAAGTCAGTGAACGCTTGGCGATCTGCTCATACTGCACATAGCGCTTTTTCTCCAGGCGGAAGCATTCGGCAGGGCTGTACCACTTGCCCGCAACCACATCCTTGCCCGTCAGTCCGTTGCATACCGTCAGCGGCTGCCCCTTGCCCAGCTTGTCCACGTAGGGCGTACCAATGTGGCGATTGCTGGACTCATAAAACGCGGCCATGACCATGGCGATGCGCATGCCATCGGGCATATCGGGATCGGCGGCGACTGCCTGGATGTACTGATTCTTTTGGACCTCGGCCGTCGCGGCCTGATCCACGTAGTAGCTGCCGCCACCAATGCCGGTCAAGACCAGCAAGGCACCAATGCTGGTGCGCAGCTGTGATGGAATCTTGCTCATGGCGTGCCCCCTACGGCAGCCTTGGCCTTATCGCGCAGCTCCTGGCGCGCCTGCTCATGAACGTAATCGCGGCGCCACTTCCAAATCAGATAGGCCGCCTGCAGTGCCACAAAAGCGATGGTGGCCACCACTGCCCAATCACTGAGAGGAAGCCCGCCCAATCGCGCCGCACCGGCTGATGCGGCTCCTGGCGTGGTCTGCACGGCCGCAATGGCTATGTCTTGTTTTTGCTCGGCACTCAGATGCTGGTGAATGCCCAGCAGCGCCAGCATTGATGCGAGAGCTTTTTTCATGCCCCCGAAGTTTTCCGGGAGCAGGCTCAGTGGTCGAACCCTAGAGGGGTGTACGCCTAACTGCAGGCGGCTAACGACCAGGAGAGGGCACTACTTAGTATCGACCGGTGGAATCCCCCCAGGCAGGCATTGCAGTAAGGCATCCCGCGTAGCTTGCTCGAAGCCTAAGAGTGGTGTCACCGCTGCACAACAGGGATCAGAAGACAGCGTCTGACATCTCTTGGAAATGTTGGGCGGTTCACTAAAGACGAACTGGAAGGGCCTTAGAAAGCTGTGTCGAATGATCAATAGCTTATGGATGAGATCAACTGGGAGTTCAAACTTTCTTAGGAATGAAAATCTTGCCGCTATCGGTGATGATTGGCTTGATCATGGCGCAATATTGATCGATGATTTTTCGCGTAGATTTGTTGTTCTTAGACACACGTTCTGCCCAGGTTATCTGACTGGTGAAGTACTCATCCTCTAGGTGTTCGCCAAGGGTGTGACCAACACAATTAAGCGTGGCAAACATCCCAAGTCGATCTAAATGTTCGTCGCTAAATCGGCGCTCGTGAACGTGAGCACCTCTCACGCTGATTAAATTCTCTAATGGGGTGTAAACCATCTCCTTGATTGCTGCAGGTAGGGGTCGTGCTCCATAGAGCCGAGAGATTTTTTTTCCATAGGCAGTCATGCGCTGCTCAAGGATGTACATTTCCTGAAGATAGGAGCCAATTAGGAACTTTAGGTATCTGTCCTTGCGTATTGCCTTCCTACGGGAAGGTGGAGCCTTTAAGAGCTCTTCAAGCAGTTCCAATGTATCCATAGATTCCCCGATCTCTGTAAACCCCCGGAAGATTTCCTCAAACATCGTGTCAGTTGGACGGTGGTGCACTTCACCAGCCTGTTTTTTTTTAAATGCAGGGTCTAAGTAATCTGCTGCAAAATCTGCCATCAACGCTAGTAGCTCATCATGAGCACTTACAGCGGCTACCTTTTTTACTTTCATTCCTAATCGTCGCTTTCTATCAAATTGATATCTCTGTCTACGAAATAGCTTGTAGAAAAATATGCCTTCTCCTCAATGGCTCAATCTTCTTCGAATTTAAGTCCGATCGGCGTTCAAATGCGACCTTTCTGAATTTGCATGGACATGCTGATGATCATTTTTGAACGACTGAAAATTCCGTGCGGCAGGCATAGACCCTCATTGTCCAAGTACCTGCAATGGGTCGTTGCCCGCCCCTCCTCACTGATCGAGCGAACCGCTGTAGCTCCAGCTGCTTGAGCCCGAGATACCAGCCGACGCAGACACCATGCTCCAGGCGCTGGCCACGCGCTGCGCTGAAGTCGTGAGGCCAATCTTGGCCGCCTCCAGCCGCACGGCATTACTCTGGATCGCCACATCGGCATTGAGCTTGGCGGTCTGCAGGCTGATGTTGCTGCCGGCCTCGTACTGCTTGATGTCGGCCTCCCAGCGGCGCGTATAGTTCGCGGCCGTAGCCTCAATGGCATTGGCGCTCACCTTGTAGCCATCCACCAGAATGGCTGATTGCTTGGCTGCGGCGTCCATCTTGGACACCTCGGCCGACAGGCGCGCCTTCCAGCCATCCCACTCCAGGCCCTTGGCCGCAATCTTGGCCTGGGCCTGGGCAATCGCCACCCGGGCGCGCTCGGCCTGGGCGCTGGCAAAGGCGCTGTACGCCTGTACCTGGGATCGGTATGCATCCTGCTTGATGGCCTCGCCCTGGGCGCGGGCCTTGTACAGCTCCACCTTGGAAGTCTCGGCATTGATGGTCGCCACAAAGGCACGGATCTGCTCGCCGCCGGCCTGGATGCGGGTCTGCTCCAGGCTCACCAGGGTCTGGGCCGCCTGCACGCGGGTCTTGTAGATCTCCACGGCCGCCATGCGCCCATCAATCTCGGCCTTGTAGCGCGCCACCAGCGACTGATTGATCTCGGCCTTGGTCTGCTCGGCCTGCAGCATGGCCTTGTAGACCTCCACCTTATTCATCTCGGCCTTGATGACGGTTTCATAGGCCATGGCATAGGCACGGTAGCCATCCAGCAGTGCCTTGAAACGCTCAAGCGCCGCGTTATGGGTCGCAATGCCATGGTCGGCCGTCGCCTTGGCTGCTTCAAACGACAGTCGATCCAGTTGCATGGCCTGGTCCATCAACTGGCCTTCCAGCGCCAGCCCCTGGGTGATTGCGTCCTTCACATTGGCCTGTTCCAGATCGGCCTGCTTGATGGCGATATCGCGCGACAGGCCCGAGAGCTTGTCGTAGAACTCACGGCGGGCATCAGCCAGCTGTCCGACCAGCACCCCGGAGGGCAGAGGGAACCCCAGCGCCTCGGCCGCGCGCATCACCTCCTGCTCGCGCGCCAGCGCCACCTGGGTTTCGCGGTCGCGCGATCGATCCCAGATGGCCTGCTCTGCTTCGGGCTTCAGCCCGGTACCCCCCTGGATGCGGGCGCTGATTACGGCCTGCAGATTACTCAGCAACTGCGAGGCATAGCCTGGCGCGCGCTTGAACTCAAAGGGAGCGGGCTCCAGCAGTTGCAGCTCGGGCATGTCGTCCAGCTTGGCCAGCCAGTCCTCATGCAGATTCACGCCGCCAAAGCTATGCGTGGTCAGCGCCAGAAACGCCGGCGCGTCAGGCAGGCTCACATCGGGCGCATCGGGAATGGTCACCTCGCGCATCTGGGGCAAGGCCGGGGCCTGGCCGATCACCAGCTCGGGAGCTGCGCCAAAGTCCATGGCCGGCGGCTGCAGATCAAAGCCGGGGACCTCTACATCGGGCAGGCTAGCCAGATCCAGATCGCTCGGCATATCGCCCGGGGCGGTAAAGCCGACCTTGGGCAGCTCGGGCAGGTCCAGCACTTCGGGCAGAGATGGCGCCGCGATCGTGCCCCAGCGCACGCTGATGGTGGGAGTCGGCAGCACCAGGTTGTTGAAAGCGTCCTGCATGGACTTGGACTCGCGCAGGGCCTGGTCAGCCAGAGCAATCGAGCGCTGGTACTTGTCCTGAACAATCTCGGCCGGGCCGTTGAAATCAAACTCTGCCATCTCAAACTCTCCTTGTCTTGGACTTGACGCTCATCACCTCCACGCGGTCCAGCGTGAAGGCCTGGCCGTCTGGGGTGCTCAGGCCGAAGCCCAGATAGTTCTCGCGGATGCCCTTGCCCACCGGGCAGCGCGTCTGGTCGCTCTCGCGCAGCGGGAAGGGGTAGCTCCAGCTCTGGCCAGGGCCGTACACCGTGAACCGGGCTTCGCCCTGCCCGCGCATGGACAGATAGACCATGGCAATCTGCTGCTTCAGGGTGTTCTCGCGCAGCGTGGCCGGCAGGCGCAGCTCGGTCGTGATCGGCAGGCCTGCATCGTTATCGCCGCCAAATGCAAAAAGGCCATCCACGCCCGCGCAGTGCGTGGCCGTGACGCTATCAAAATCGTGGCGCGTGTACTCGGTGACGGCGCCGCTCAAGGTGTTGCAAACAATGGTGCTCATGGTGCTATGCAGAGGCTATGAATCCGGTCATCTGAGCCGGGTTGATGGGGGCGATGGACGCCAGCGGCACGGGCGAGCCCCGGGGCGGAAGTGCCCAGGCCGCAATCACTTTGTCCTCCTGCAGTAGCGCCACAACGCCAGCGGCACTGCTGCCCTGCCAGCTCCCCGGATCGATGGCGGCGCGCACCGCCAGCGATGGCAGGGCCTCCAAACTGGGCCAGGGAATGGGGTAGCTCTGGGGCGTGAGCGTGGCGCCAGTGATCACTACTTCCAGCGGCGCGTCGTATGAGGGCACGTAATAAGGCACATCGCAGCCCACAATCAGCTGCTCGCCTTCGGGGCCCGTCGCCGGAAGCTGCCCTTTCTCGGACATGGACTGGTATTCGGGCGGCACGGACCGCTCCAGATCCTGGGTGGCCAGCCAAGAGCCTTTGCCGCCGGTCACCGATGCCTCGGCAACGCCGGCCAGCGACTGGCGAAAGAACACCTGCCCCTTGCGCTCAAACACCACGGCCGCCTTGGTGCCGCTGGTCGTGACCGTGCTCGCGTCATTGACACCAGCAGGCACAAAGGCCTGTGTCACCACCTCCAGATAGGCCACGAATTCCAGCAAGGGATCGATATACAGCAACTGCCTGCGCGCGGCGACGCCCTCGACGGCACGGATCGTGAACAGCTCCGGCTGCAACAGCTCGTTGTTGTGGCGCACTTCGTAGCTGTATTCGGTGACCACTTGCACATCGACATCCAGAAGGGCTATCGACCCCCAGGGCGTCTGCAGCAGCTTCTTGGAAACCAGCTGGCCGCTACGCGTCTTGACGGCCGCCTCGCTGATCGCTGCACTGGCAATGAAGTCACGCCACTCCTGCAATACAGCGGCACCAGCTTCTCCCTCGGGTAGCTGAAACAAGAGGCTGACGCGGCCGCCTTCTGGCGGATCTTCGATGTTCTCGACGTTGATATAGCGGTAGAAATATATGCCGTCTCCCCGCGCCAATGCCTGCGAGTCTGCATCCGGGCGATCCAGGCGCACGGTCACATGCTGGCTATCCTGCGACTGCAAGTTAAAGACTTGCCGGTCATCATTCCAGCCATAGCCCAGCAGCACCGGCGCGCTGCGGGTGAACTCATACTGATAGACCCAATCCCAGGCCACCTGCCTCGTGAAATTCACCTGCGCCGGAGCGATGCCGCCCTCGCGGAACGGCATCACGAACACGCCGGATTGATTCGACCTCATCGAGCCTTGCGAGCTCTGACGCCATTGCGGCGAAGTGGGAGGAAAACTCACACCCGCCGGTATCACCACCGTCATGCTGGCCGAGCCCACAGGCACCGTGTCCAGCTCATAGCCGCCGGCCGAATTGATGCGCAGCTTCAGCTCGTGGGTTAGTGCCTGCTCGGCAATCCACTTGCGCTGCGCCAGGGCTGGAAATTCATTCAGGCCGATGCTCTGATTAGGGCTCACCACGCCCACGCTCACACCGGTACCGCCGCGCAGCCGGCTCTCGCGCGCCACACCGTTCACATCCGCAAACACGGTGTCAGCAGGCAGCACTGGCGTGAAGGTCGCAATGACTTCGGGTACCGCAAACACTTCATCCGGGCTGATGGCAAAGGACGCATCGGACACCAGCGGCGCCTCGGCCACACTCACGCTCTGCTTGTCCAGCTTCGCTTGGACATAGGCACCATGGACGCCGATAAAACCCAGGCCGCCATTGGCATCGCCGTAGGCCATACCCAGGACAATGCTGCTCGCGCTTCTGGGCTGCTGCAGCACGGCATCGCGTCGGCGATGTTTACGGTTGGGCATTTCTTCAATGCCGTCCCCTCGGCTCGTCGCGTCCGTGAAATAGCGCGCACTGCGGTTGGAGATCCAGGCTCCCGTGCCGCCAAATGCACTGTTCACCTTGCGATAGCGCCAGCGGCCGGCGTGATAGCCGACCAGGTACAGTTGCCCCTCAGTGCGAACCAGCACGCCCCGATCCCCGCTTTCCAGATCGGGCTGCTCGGGCCACAGCTGCACGATGGTGGTATTGCCCACCGTGGTGATGCGGTAGGGGCTGCCGTCGCCCAGCACGCCGCTTTCGGTGGGGTTGGGCACATGAGCAAACGTCGCCCGCCGCGCAAAGTGCGCAAAAGCATCCTGCACCGCCTTCACCTGGTCACGCGAAGCACTGCCCTCCTCAACGCGCAGCTGCACCGGCGCCAGCCCGTTGAAGGCCTCGCCCGTCACCCTGCGATTGAAGGGATTGAACAACTCAGCCATGCGGCACCGCCATGTACTGAGGAATGCCGTTCACCTCGCGGAAGGCCGCACTCACCTCCGTGGCCTGGGTCTTGAACCGGTTGGCCGTCAGGCTGGTGGTCTGTCCACCATCAAAGCCAGCCACCACTTCGCCGCCAGCAATGCACAGCATGGCCGCGCCCGCTCCGGTGCCGTCGCCCAGCGCCACCCGATGGCCTGGCGCCTCGATGCCCGATCCCAACACCACCGGGCCGCGCTTGGTCGCCGTATAGCTCAGGCCGTCAAAGGTCTCGCCGCCCAGAAAAATCAGATCCTGGGTCGTCCCCACATAAATGCCCGTGTCCACCGGTACCAAGGCCGTGATGTCAGCCGTCATGGGCTTGAAGTCACGCCAGTCGCTCAGATGCGGCACGGCGGGCCGGCTGGCCCACAGCACCTTGCCCTGGGCCACAAGCACACGGCCGCGCCAGAACGCCATCAGCGTGCCATCTGGCAGCACCCGGGCGCCCAGCGTGCGGGCCGGCAGCACCAGCGCACTATTGCGCCCGCCGAATTCAAAGCTGCGCTCCACCGCGGTACCGGCAAAGAACATGCCCTCGCCATCGCGCCCACTCAGGTAGACATTGAGGGCATGGCCCGGCAGCTGCGGCAGCCCATCCAGGCGCAGGCCGCCTTGCAGCACCGACACCGGCTCGGACACCCGCACCGGCCCCTCTGCGCGGTCGCTCAGGCGCACATGACTCAGGCCATAGCGGTAATGCCCCGGCTCCAGCTCGCCAAAGGCAAAATCCAGCGCGCCGAGCGATGCCGGTTCAGGCACCGTGAGCATCTGGGCTGTCAGCCCGTCCGTGATGCCGCGCTGCAGCCCCGTCGAAAACAGCATGCGCCCATCCGGCAGATTGCAGTACCAGACGCGCTCGGGGCCGATATTGGGCCATAGCACCGTGATAGCTCCGCCCGCAGCAATCGAAACCAGTGCGCCCCCGGTCGTCGCCAGCTGAAAGCCGGCCCCCTGCCACAGGTTCTTATGGCAGACCTCAGACAGGCGCTGGTAGCCACCGCGGCGCGATACCTCGCCATCCAGGCCAATATCCACATCCTTGGCGGCCAGCAAGTCAGAGGCTTTCAGACGATGCTCTGGCTGCACATTGTTGATTCCGGTAAAGCTCTTGAAGGTCAGCATTGATGAGTCCTTGCAACGATCGGGCGGCCCAACTCCAGGGCAAAGCTCTGGCGCACATGGAAGGCATAGGCCAGCGGGCCGGGATGGCCAAGCTGCAGAGCATCAGCCGACTCGACCTGCACCACCCTCTGCGCCAGCCTGACGGAAGGCACGCCACCCACGGCCAGAGGGATGCCTGCCGCCCGCAGGCCTGTGTGAATCCCCGCCCGCCCCAGAGTCAGAACATGCCCACTGGCCGGCTTGACGACCTGTACCGTGCGCGGCTGGCCCAAGGCCATGGCTTGGCTGGGTGCAGCCTTGGCTACCTGCACCATCCGCGCGCTGCCCATGCGCAATGCATCCGCGCTTTGTGGCTTCACCACGATGGACGGCAGCTCGATAGCCGCCGCGCCAAAGCGCATCGCGCGCGCCGCCGGCACCTGGTAGGTCACCGAAGGTTGCGGCTGGGCCTGAGTCGCGGTCGCCTGGCCCGCCACGCACATGCCCAGGCCCCAGGGCTTGAGCTCCACATCGGTGCCGGTCTTGACCTTGGCAGCGCCCAGCGCCAGCGCGTCGGCAGGCTCGGGGAAAACCGTCAGCACCAAACGGGCCTGGCCTTCAACGGCCATTTGCAATGGCGCCGGGTACAGCGTGGCCTGGAACTTGGCCGTGGGCACGCCGGCCTGCGCCAGCGCCAGCGAAAGCGGGCGAATCGGCTGCTGAGTCCTGTGCGCGCCCAGCGCCAGCGCGTCGGCCGATGGCGCCAGCAACACCCGCACAGCGGTTTGCGTGCCGCTGAGCGCCATGGGAATGCCGCGCGTAGGTACCAGCGGTGCTTCGGACGAGCCTCCTGAGCTATTGATGGAAGCGCCATTGATGAGCGGATAACTCATGAACCGCCATCCACCATAAAGACACCGCGCCAATAGAAGCGTCCAGGGATGGGGCCACCGACGCCGGCTTGAGTGACCGTGACTTTAATGTCTTCGACCAGCGCGCCACCGGCGGCAATCGGGATGCGATGGACGCTCAAGTTCCCGCTGGCCACCAGCGAATCCAGGCTCACGGCATTGGCAAAGCGGGTGGGATCGGCCTCGGTGCCAAGGGAAACCACGGGCATCTGCGTCACATCCGTGCTCGCGCGCCCCATAAAGCCCACCTCGGTCACCATCAGAGGGTGGCGAAAGTTGGTGCTCTGCACCACCGGCATGACCTGCGGCACCAGGTTCCCGCGCAGCGAGTTGTCCTCGGTATCAAGCACCGACAAAATTTCGCCGGGGATCAATGCGGGTTCTTCGCTGAAGGTCAGGGAATCAATCGCTTTCTCGACCACCACATCGGCCCAGTATTGATAGCCGTTGGGCGTGGAAGGCGTGAACACCGCGCCTTGCTTGAAGTTGTTGTAGCTACCAGCAGCCCAAGCCTTGGGCGCCCCAATGTCTGCCGGCCAAAAGCCTCCGGTACTCTCATGCGCCAGCGCCAGGTCCTGCCAGATCCGGTAATGGTTACCGCTGTACTCTCTGTCTTTTGGGCGCTGGGCTGGCAAGGGCTGCAGCACGGGGTAGGCGCCGAGCTGCACCGCCCAATCGACGAGCGAACGTGACCTGAACACAAAACTGTTGGTTCCAGCGGGGCGCTTCTCGCCTGCCTCGACCGCAGCACCGAGCAATACCGACTGGTTCTCGCCACCAATGCGCGCCACCGTGCCATCGTCCTGCAAGAACGACTCCAGCATGCCGGCAGTCACATTGGCGCTGACCTTGGTGCCAACAGGCCACGCCTTGGCCAAGGTCCCTTCTTGGGCGCGAAACACCTCAAAGATATTGGTAAAGCGGGTGTATACATGCACGATTTCAAACACACCGGGCATGCTGTCATGGGTGAGCGTGACGGGCTGGGCGCGATCCAGCTGACCAGTACCTTCTACAAACAGGTCCGCATGCGCTGGATCACTCACCTCAAATACGTAGTAACTGCCATCCCCAGGAACCCAGGACTCCGGCAGATCTTCATACTGACTGCCATCCGGCAAGAGGGTGTAATACGGTGGAGGGGTGTCCAGTAACGGGGTCTGCAGCGCAGCTTCAGCGCTATTGCTAAAAAGCATCTTGCGGGCCATGGCGCTCCCCTCCCCCTTACGCCGTGCCCAGCAGGCTGACGATCTTGGCGGCCGCGTTCGACCATTGCACCACCACGCCGCTGCCGTTGGTCGTCATGGGGAAGCCCACCACGCTGGGCAAATACAGCACCACCGGGGAAGTGGCAGCCGTGCCTGTGTCGGCGTAGAGGGCGATGTAAGACGCCGTAGAACCTGCTGCGACCGCGCCAAAGTCCACATCGTTGGCGTCCAGCACGCCGCCCGCCACCGTGACGCCCGTCAAGGTAACTGCCGCGCCCACCACCGCGCCCAGGTCGGGCAGAAACTCATGGGCCGCGTCATAGACATAGCTGCCGGGCAGCATCACGGCCTTGAGCGTCGCACCGGTCAAGGGCAGATCGGCAGACAGCAGGCGCTCAGCGGCCTTCGGATAGAACGGCAGGCCAGCGGCCGCGATCTTGATGGGGCCGGTATCCCAGGGCACGCGTACCTCGCCGCCGTTGGTATCCATGGGCAGACCCTGTACCGAATCCATATAGAACAGCAGCGGTGAGGTCGAAGGGCTACCGGTGTCCATATAGAGCACCACAGCCTTGATCTTGCTGCCGGGAGCAAGAATGCCAAATTCAGCGGGGGCTGCGTCGAACACGCCACCGGTCACGCTCTTGCTCGTCAGCGTCTGATCGGTACCGACACGGGTGACGGCCGACAGAAACTCATGCGCCGCGCTGTAGGTATAGGCGTCAGATACCAGTGCCACCTTGATGGTGGCTGCGGCAAAGTTGATGGCGCCCGAAAGAATCTTCTCGGCACCCTTGGGGTATGCGGTGTTGGACATGGCTGCTCTCCAGAGATTGCAGCCAATGTCCAAGAATCAGGGTTCGCTGGCGAACCCTAGAGGGGTGGCAACACTTCAAACGATATTTGCCCGACCCGCTTCATGACTTCCATAAAAAAGAATTCTTGCCGTACCGGCATAGATGTTGCAGGCAAGAACTATTCGTAATCTCCAAAGTCAGGCTCCAACGTCCCAAAATTTATCGTGGTTATTGGAGAAACAATCTCAACCTCGGCCACCTCCAAATCAGACGTCTTCCCATATAAATCCCCATAAATAGTAATCAAAATCGGAGATATAAATGTTTCTGTAGTGTTGGCGGTAACGCCGCCCATTGGAACATCATCACCATCGATGGAATCATGAACCGATAACGAGAAGTCCCCCTCTGCCTCCACAGTAATTGATGCGATAGCTTCAATGACCAAATAGTCTTCTTCACTTTCGATGACTTTTAATTCATTTGAAACTAGTGAAAATCCTTTAAACCACGCCTCAGCCCCATCAGGCTCCCATTGCAAAAAAGAATCCGCCTCCTGATCCGGGGTAAATCCATCGAGTGCAGTCTTCAACTGCAATCCAATGCCATCCAAGAAGCTTTGAGCCTTTCCACTATTTAGCTCCGTTTCCAATCTTTCGATAAATTCCTCAGGTGCACTCTTGCGATTGAGGATGGCTAGAACCTCAGATAAATCATCCAGGCATATCAAATTATCGGAAGCTTCGCAGTAATTCTTCCAATCATCATCCTTTGTAACAGCAATAACCTTGAAGCCCTCTTGGCTAGCCCAACTGTCAATAGCCATCAGGACAATGGCATCAGGAAACTCTGATTTCTTTTTTCCCGTTTCACTAAATGGTGCGTGGTTCGCAAAATATTTCTGCAGCAAACTTGTTACTGACACGTATTGTCCGCACTCAAAAATCTCGGCCCCAGTAGCTTCGACAAAGGCTTTCAATCTTTTTTCAGCCAAAGCTTCAATATCATTCTTATTTGGGATAAGCGACTTTATTGCTTCAGTTGCCCCAACCTCAAAATACAAATGATCACCAGCATCATTTATAGCCTTCTCTAAAGCGCTGTGAGATGATTTTATTTTTTGCTCAAGATGAGTTTTCAATTCCCCGTATACAACATCAGGAATCAAAAAATCAACATCACTCTTCTTCAGCTGAGACAACTTACCTAACAGCCCTTTTTCTAATTTGAGGCCATTCGCAATATAAATGGACGTGTCTATTACTATTGCATCAGGATCAAGTGGCTGATTCATTTTCCCCTCCAAATTTTCTTAGCGCTCTGAAATTTTTCCTCAACGGCGTCCCGCACTGTACTAAAAGCTCCGCACCCGCTATACCTCATCGCAGTATTTATACATCAATTGTGATTGACGCAATCAACAACACCTCTCGTCTAATTAATGCCCTTGGCAGCTTCACGCAGTTGCTGACGTAGCGCCTTGGGCGCTGTGTCCGCAATCCGGTCGCTTCGCTCCTTGCCCATCTCCCGTACGCGCTTCCACACATCGGGCATCTTGACCACGATAGGCTGCTCGGGGTTGTCGCGGTTCCAGTCGGCTAGGCGCTCGCGCACCCGCTGCACAGCAGCCTCATCCTTGCGAAACAGCGCGTCGGCCCACTGCGCTTTGATTTCGCTGCTGGTCTGGGTATAGAACGACTTGCTTCGCTGCATAAAGCTATTGGCCTCCTGCACCTCGGCCACGCTCTTGGGCTGGAAACCGATGGCCTTGGCCGCGGCCTCGGCCAGGGTCGTATCGATCACCTTGTAGCCCTTGGTGTCACGGTACATGCCCGTAGCCGCCATATCGGCGCCCTTGGCCAGGTTGCGCACTGCGGTGGGCGAGATTTCCAGCGCCGCCCCGGCCACATCGCCGCCCAGCAACTTGCGCGCACCGGTGAAGCCGCGCGCCACCAGATCCCCGGCCGGACCCACGATCTCCATCAGATCCCGCTCGCGGTTGGGCTTGTTGAGGAATAGCCCAGTACCAGGCAGCAGGTTGCCCATGCCCAGGCGTCCGGACACATCGATGGGCGCGCCCGGCAGGCCAGACAGGCCCTGCTCCATGAACTCGCCCAGCTCCTTGCCCACCACGTTGGCCAACAGTTCCTTGCGCCATTGCTTGGCGCTGATGTTGTAGCCCATCATCTGGCCGGCGCCATCGATCAGGTCCTCGGCATCCTCCATGAAGGGCACGCCGCCGGCGCCGCTCATCAGCAGCAGCATGGCCAGGGCCCAGCCCACCGCGCGCTTGCCCTCGGGCCCTCCCTGGGTCCACATGCGCTGCATCAGCTCGAGATAGCTGACCGAGTAGGTCTTGAAGGTGAACAGCGTGCCCCCGACCGCGCCGCGCGCCCACTTGGGTTTGTTCGCCTTGGAATAGACGAACTGGGTTTCCAGCACCGCCTTGCGAGCGAACGCTGCCGGATCCGCCATGCCCTGCTCCTTGGCAATGCGGTAGGACGCAATAAACGTGCTGCGGCGGTTGAACTGCTCGGCCAGGGCAAAGGGCTGGCCCCAGAGCACCTTGCCCTGCTCCCACAGGTTGCCGGCCTTGGCGCGCAGATCGCCTGCCTTGGTGCCGTCGCCCGAGCGCAGCATGCCAGCGCCGCGGGCCTGGGCCATCAGCTGATGGATTTCCTGGGGGCTGACTACGCCGTCATCTTCAGCAGACTGCAAGGCCTTGGCCAAGTCGCTTTCATACTTGAAACCCTTGGTTCCCATGTCCTTGAGCGCGCGGGCCAGCTGAGCGCCGGCCTTCTTCATGCCGCCGTACTGGCTCAGCCAAGGCAACGTGACCGCAAAGGGCTGCGTCGTATTCACAAAGGCCGAAGCGATGGAGCCGCCCAGATACTGGGCAAACAGCATGCCGCGCACGGCTTGCCCTTCCTCCTGCGGGTCGCGGATGTAGTCGCGCAGGCCCATGGCCAGATCCTTGAGCTCGCCCTGCTCCTTGGGGATCTTGCCGATGGCCGTTTCCATCTTGCCCGCATTCAGGCCCATGGCTCCGGCGCGCGCGTTGGAGTAGACAAAGTTCGCCACCACTCGCCCAACGTCCTCGCTGAAACCGGCGATGCCCTTGCGGTGAATCAGCCGCTTCATGGCGCTGTGGTTGTTCTTGGTCAGCTTCAGGAACTCCTGGAAAGCCTTGTCCTGTGCTTCATTGCCCTCGGCCTTCAGCCCCAGCATCTCCCCGAACTGCTCCAGAGTCTCGGGCGTCACGCCGGCAAACAGCTTGTAGGCCTCGGCACTCATGGTGCCCGTGGTGATGGTCGCGCCCTTGAACTCCTGTGCCAGCTGCATCTTGGCCCGGTTGGACTCGCGCGCGGTTTCGTACATGCCGAAGTACAAGCGCTCGCCATTGGCGTCGACCACATCCACCGTATAGCGGCCAAAGCGCGACAGCGGGGCATAGCCGCCCTGCTGCAGATCCACGGCCGTCTCCAGGCGGCGATTGATCAGCTGCATATAGCCCGCCAGGCGGTCGCGCGAGTCCGGGTCGGCCTTTGCATCCTGCTCCAGGGTGTCCAGCAGCAGCTGTGCGGCAGCTTCCACGGATGGCTGCGCCAGCACGGCATCGCGCATGGGCTCGTACTTCTCGCCCACTATGCGCAGCATGTCGGTGCGTGCCGTCATGTCGATGGAGCGATCAATGGCCGCGCGCGTCTCGCGGTACAGGCTGATCTGGTTGGCATCCGTCCCGAACTGCGCCTGCAGCTCTGCATCGGTCCAGACAATGCCGGCCTTGAGCATCTTGTTCTCAAAGCGCGCGTTGATGAGCTTTTCAAACTGGGCCACGGGCAGGCCTTGCCACATGGCCAGCACGCCCGCATCGATCTTGCCGTGCTTGAGCAGCATGGCCGCCTTGTTGTGGGCCGACAGATTGGCATAGCGCTTTTGCAGGTCGTCCACCAGGGTCGGCTTGCCGTTCTCGTCGCGCGCCCAGATCAGCGTGCCCTCAAACAGCGGTCGGGCCACGGCCTTGTTATCAGCAGCAGAGACAGGCTTTTTCTTGAGATCGCCCAGAGACTCCACGCGCGGCAGAATGCGCGGCGCCATGTCGGCCGCATCATTGGCCAGCATGCTCACATCGTCGATGTTTTGCTGGGCAGATTCATAGACCGGCTTGAAGCTTGGGGCGCGCTCCGCCAGGTGGCGCATGGTGCCCACGGACTTGTCCCAGAGCGATACCTTGCCCTCGTGGGTGAAGGCATTGGTCAGCTGCTCGAGGGCGCTATCCCTGATTTCGGACAGGCGAGAGCGACTGAATCTCAGTCCTTCGTCTGCGTCTGGGTCTGCTTGGCCAGAATTGCTTTGATCTTCTCGCTCGCGTCCGCGTCGTCCTTCATCAGAGATTCGATCTCGGAGTCGGTCAGCCGGTTCGTAACGTGCGAGATAGCGGGCTTCCGACTCGGTGAGTGCGTCGAAGCCGTAGCCTGTTGCGGCGCGGTATTCGTTTTCGAGGTCACCATGTTTTTGTCGAAGGGAAGCGAGGGTTTCGGGAGAGGGTTGGATTTTTGCACTGTACTGCTTGCCGGTCAACGCAATGACCCCGGCCACGGTGCCGCCGCCTTCCCGAATATGGCTGGCCAGCGCCGCGAACGTGCCGCCCTGGGTCAGGGTGTCGTCCACCAGCAGATAGGGCTTCGCCTCCACCGCGCCGGCGAAGTCCAAGGGCGCGAAGATGCGATCGAGCCCATCCATGCCGGTGCGGCGTGCACGGTTGGCCTGAACAATGCCGTTGGCGGCCTTAAGGCCCAGACGATGCGCCAGCACCTCGGCCGCAGCGCGTGGAATTTTGTTGCGCCCAGACGCCTCCTCGGCAGCCACCGGCACGACCAGCGGCTTGGTGTCGCCAATTGCGGCCTTCACTTTCGCCACCAGGTCAGGAGTCACAAGATCCATGGCTAAGCGCACGGCTGCCTCAATGTCCCCGCCCTTGGCGGTTGCATAGTCAGGGTGCGAAGAAGCCGAGCCCAAGGTGCTGCCGATGATGGCATCTGGCATGCTGGTTGCGCTGGTGCGGCTGAATGCAATGTCTTGGCTCATTTCCGCACCAGTACCACGCTCCACCCAGGCGCGCGCCGGCAGGATGTAGTTGCGGATCAGCTCGGCATCCGTCAGCGCCAGCGACTTGAAGCCCGGCACATTGGCGCGCAACCAGGTACGGATTGCGGCCACTGCACGACGAACAAAGCCAATCTGAGGCGTGTTCTGCGCCATCTCGGCCAGCACTTCCTCGGCGGCCGTGCGGCGGTCCAAGCGATTGACGCGGCGCAGACCGTATTCCGCGATCTTCGCATCCACATCAGCCTTACGCATGGTGGCCACCTGATTCAGAATCAGGCCCAGATCCTTGCCAAATAGACCGCGCAGGCCATGGTGGCCCAAGGCCTCATGGAACAGCACGCGCGCAGCATCGTTGGGCGTCTTGAGCTTGGACGCCATCAGGTACACCTTGCCCTGATAGTAAAAGCCCTCCGGAGCGCCCCGGGCGCCGCCGCTGCGCTGCTTCAGGTCAGCTCGCCGCGCGCTCTCGGGCACCACCGGATCCTGCATGTCAAAGGCCACGATGACCTCGGGCCCGTTGGCCCAGGCCTGCCGAATGGCATCGGCCGTTCCCTTGACGGCGCGCACCGCCTCGGCGCGGGCCGCTGGCGAATAGCTGGGGCGCACGTTCGTGGTCGGTGCTTGAGCAACTGCGGCAGCGGCTGGCTGGCCTGCGTCCATGCCCTGCAGGAAACTCGCCACATCAAAGTCAGCGCCGGCCAATTGCTCGGACTCCTGGCGGCGGAAGCTTGGTGTATCCGTGCTATCTCTATCCGTTACCAGCTCAGTGGCGGGCTTGTCGATAACCACCATACGGGCAGAAACGCTGGTGTTCACTGGAAGGCTCGGGTCCATGAAGGAGCCATCGGGCAGCTTTTCATTCGTGGCGCCGCGCTCGTCCAGCCACTCGCGGAAGCCCTCGGCGCGCTTGTTCGACTGGAAGAATGCGCCCTCGCCCACGATAGCAACCAGACGACCACCGGGCTTGAGCAGGCCATAGGCGTGCTGCACATGCTGAATGTCGCGCCCGTCAGAAAACGGCGGATTCATCACAATCCGGTCGTACTGCTTGCCTTGGAGCTCCAGGAAATCCGAGCTCACCAGGTTGTAGCCTTTGGCCTCCAGCAGCTCGCGGCGGGCGTTGGATAGCTCACCCACATCAGGCTCCACGCCGATCTGCTCACGAATGGCATCAGCAATGTGCGCCATACCAGCGTGTGGCTCCAGAACCTCCATACCCGGCTGAATCTCGGCCGCATCAATGGCCGCTTCTGTCGCTGCCTGGCCAGTTGGGAAGAAGTCCAGGCCATCATTGGCGCGCCCCACCATGGAACGCTCGAGCTGCTTGATGCGGTCAGGCTCGGCACGCTCCTGGCGCAAGTTCTGCAGCTCGCGCAGGGCGCTGCGGAATTCGGCGGCGGTCTGAATGCCCATGCGCTGCAGGCGCTGGCGCTTCTCCAGTGTGCTCTCCAGCTGCCAAGGCAGAGCCAGCACCTTGGAGCCCTTGCGCTTGCCCAGCTTGGCAAGATCCTCCACAAACGGCATGCCCAGTTGAATGCGCTTGTCGCCATCACCCTGCCATAGCCCCTGCTGCATCGCCTCACCGGGCGACAGAATCACGCGGTTTTGGCCGCGCTTGATCTGCAAGACCACGGCTTTGCCCACCAGACCACTACGCTTGATGGCGCGCTCGGCCAGATCCTTGCTGGCGTAGTCTGCAAAGCCGCCCTTGGTCTTGTTGCCGAAGTGGCTCACACTGAGCAGGTTGTCTTTCGCCCAGCTCGTGTAGGCGTCAGTCACATCATCCGCAAGACGGGCCAAAGCCGCGCCCATCTTCTTGCCGCCCTCAATTTCCAGCAACTGGCGCGCCAGGCCGGCAAGGTCGCTGCGGTACATAGAGAAGCGGGGAAACTCGGCAAAGTCCACCGTCTGGGAGTCCATGGGCGCATGCTTGTGCTCTTCGACTGCAGCCCAAGATCCATGCTTGGCCATCAGCTGCTGCACCTTGGCAGAGCCCAGAGCCTGCAGCAATTGAGACAGCTGTGTCTTGGTGCGAACACCATCCAAGAACTGGACCTTGTCCGCCTCGATGGCGTCCGCCAGATTGCGCATGGTGCCTGCGTAGGCCTTGCTGCCGCGCGCTGCGTCCTCGGCCGCATTGGCCATGCGTGCCCGGCGGGCGGTATTGGTCTTGCGGTCGGCCCCAAGCTGCTCGTCGGCGCCTTGGTCCAAGGCTTCCGCCATCGCGCGCAAGCGCTCTACCGTGGTCTGGCTCTTGTCATCCTCGAAAGCGTCGCGGCGCTGGTTGGCCAGATCCTGAGCCTGGGCTGTATCGCCGGCCACCAGCTTCTGGAACGCCTCAGCCGCTTCACGGGTACGGAACTGAAAGCCCGGTACCGCGCCATTGCCCCGATAGCTGCTGTAGCTGCCGCCCAGGCGCTTGGCGCTGCTGTTGAGGGTGTCGTAAGCATCGCGCTCCACGCGCTCGGCCAGCTGCACCACAAACAGGTCATGCCCATGTTTGGTGTGTTTGGTGGCGATGATCTCGCCGGCCGTGGTGTTGCCGGCGCTTTGCACCGTGACCCGGGCCCGGCGCTTTTCCGCCTCGCGTTGGTCCTTTGTCTGCGCGGCCTCCAGGGCATCAAACTGCTGGCGCTGCTCGGGGGTCAGGCGCAGATAGGCCGCTTGGCTGGTTTCCCCTTGGTCGACCCAATGGCTCATGAAGCCGCGGAAGTCCTGCAAGGTCTTGGGGTTGGCCAGCGCATCAGCCTCGGCCGCACGCTTGGCCTTGAATTCGTCGCGCATGGCCTTAATTTCAGCCGCGCGGGCTGCCAAGTCTTCGGCCGTGGTGTTCCCCACCATCTCGCGCAGCGCCTGGGCCTTGTCGGCCTTGTTCTTGGCAATGGAGTCCGCCGACAGGAAATAGCTGCTGGGCCCATAGCTGCGCCCCAGCGCGTAGGTATCCAGCATCTTTTGATAGGCAGCCAACACAATGGCGTCCTTCTTCTCGCTCCCCATCCGATAGGCAAACGCTGGGCCGCCGGCGCGCAGCAGCTTGTCCTTTGTCAGCTGCTGCAGCTCAGACAGAACTGCATCCCTGCTGGCTTCCAAGTCAGCAAACGTGCTCTTGTAATCATCCAGCGCCAGCGTGCCAGCGCTGATGCCGTCCTCGATCTTGTTATGACGATCAAGGAAAGAACTTGCTGCGGTCGCTGGTGCTGACTCCTTGGCTGCCTTTGCTACTTTGGCGGATGCCGCAGCGCGCATCGCACCTATGCCTTTGGTCAACTCCGGGTTTTCGGCACGCACTTCATCAACCAGCGAACGAATACGGGCCTTGGCCTGCTCCAAGGTTTCATCCCTGTCCTTGAGAGTCGGCACCAGCTCCACCTTGTCATCGGTCACAGGCGAGCCATCCGCCATCTTGAAGGTCAGGCTGCTTGGGTAGCCGTCACGGTCATAGCTGACACGGGTGATGATGGCGCTCTTGCTATAGGGCATGTTGTCGCCGCTCTTGAAGCTCAGGAACTTGAGCAGCGTTGCCTTGAGGTCAGCGGCCTTTTTGTCGGCTTTCTCCTGAATCTTGGCGGTCACTGCGTCCTGGTCGGCCTTCACCTGCTCCGGGGTGCGCGCGGCCAGCACGGCCTTGCTCGCGCGATCCGCGTTGTCACCGACCCAGCTATCAAAGCGCTCCATGGCCTTGTCCAGCGCGCTATTGCGGCTGTTGGCCTGCTTGCTGTTGAGGTTTCCGCGCCCAGCAACGAACCCACTGTAAGCGCCTGCTCGCACACTCATCAGGGATCGGTACTGCTTCAGGTAGTCAGCGCGCAGACTTTCTGTAGCTGCTGCCAAGGCATCACGCTGGGCATCGGTGGTGGCGAGCTTTTCAGCAGCTGAACGTGCCGACTCCATGAACTTGTCAAAGGCCTGCTTGTCCCCATCGGCGCGACTGCGGCCCGAGTGGGAAATGCCGCTGTAGCTTTGCACAGCTTCGGACATAGGAAAGTCGCCACTATCAGGCTGCTCCTGCACAGAAGCGGCATTCGCGCTTGGCGAAGCCTTCACCGCTGCAAGAGCCTGCTCCACCGGTGCATCCAGCACGATGGCCTTGACCTGCTTGCCTTCCTCGGCTGCCGCGACTGCCTGGTGGTGGCCGTCAATGATGTGGCCATCGCGCGACACAATCACCGCGCGGTCGCCGGTGGCGCTCTTGGCCGCCTCCACCTTGGACGGCGAATATTCAGCCTGGGTAGGCTTGAGCTGGGCCGCGTCCACGGTCGTGGTTTCGTGGGCAATGCCCTGAGCCTTCAGATGCTTGACCAGGCCGCCATGGTTGGCCGTGGGCACCTGGGGCATCTCGGCGCGTGGAATGCCCAGCGTGCCAGTCTCTGCCGCGAACTGTTTTTCATCGCCAACGGGCTGCGCTGCAGGCTTCGCCGGGGCCTCTCCGGAGACAGCGGACGGCGCTGCATTTGCTACGCTTTCTGCAGCATCCTGCGCTTTACTGGCAGGCGATGCAAGCGGCTCCACCAACGAATCGAGCAGCTTGTCGCGGATCTTCTCGCCAATATCCGGCCATGCCCGCGTGTGCAGGTTCTTGCGTGCAATGGGGTTCAGGCCTGCCGCGGTGGCCGTCACGGCCTGACGCTCAACCGTGGTCATGCGCGTCCAGCGCTCGCTGGCATCGAGCTGTCGCTGGCGCTGGGCTTCACGTTCGGCATTGCCTTCGCGCGCAATCTGTGCCGCCTTGCCTAGGGCTGCTTGGGCCGCGCCGGCTGCTTCCGAGACTTTCGCTTGAGCTTTCGCAAGGCTCGCGCCTTGGTCTTGCGCTCCAGGGTTCGCAGTTGGGGTGGTGCCATTGCCTACCCCCTGGCCTGCATCTTGGCCAGCTTGCGCTGCTCCTGTTTGCGCAGGTTGCGCGCTGCCTTGCTGGGTTTGATCGGCTTGATAGACATTGCCATTCGCTCCTGATTCAATAGCTGTAAGCGTTTTTTGCGCAAGCGCTTGGAGTGCTTTTTCCAGTTTCTTGGTGCGCTTGTGATTGGGACCGTAATAGGCAATGGCCTGCTGCAGCTCCTGCTCGCTCATGTCGGGAACCTGCTTGGCCAGTATCTGGTTGATGCCCGTCAGTTGCACAGGTGCGGGCGCGCCGGCGGTCGAAGCGCCGCGCCCCTGAGCGCCTGCGGCCTGCAGCTCCAGCCGGGTGAGCTGGGTCTGCAGCGCATTGCGCTGGGCAGCCCTATTGCCGTCCCAGCCCTGCGTCGCGCCCTGCTGATTCATGAAGGCGATGCGGCTCTTGAGCTCGTCCATCTGGGCCTGCAGCGATACCTCACCGGTATCCGGATCCACACCGGCGGGCACCTGTGGCGCGGCCTGCTGCTGTTCCAGCACTGGCGCAGCCTGGGGCTGCAGCACAGGGGAAGCGCCTGAATCCACCGCCATGGCCGCCGCCTTGGACAGCGCGCCGGCCTTCGGATTCAGTCCCATGCGTTGACTCAGCGGCGCCTGGGGCTGCCCCTCGCCCACCAGGCTCAGATTGCCCGTATCCCATTGGCGCGGCGGCTGCTCGTTGGACAGCGGCTGCAGTCCGGTTTCGACCTCAATGCGGCCGGAATCCAGTTGGGGCGGCATCATCACGCCGGCTTTGTCACGCAGCGCGTCGTGATCCAGCACGGGGGGCACGGCCGCCGGCTGCGTGCTTTGCAGGCTCAGACCACCGGTATCAAACTCGCGCTCAAAGGGAATTTCCTTGCCGACAGCCTCGGGAGCCGCGCCCGGCAGGGTTTCATAATCCAGATTTGGAGCATTGGCCGGGGATGCAACCGCAGTACCTGACTCAGCAGCCTCGGCCGGCGCGGCGCCTTCACTGGTCGTCCAAGCCTGTGCTTCTGGCTGCTGCGCGGCGGCTGCCACCGCAACTCCAGTTGCGTCTTCAGCAGTTTTCAGGGCATTCGCTGCCGCCTCGTCCCAGCCCCTTACCCACTGCGCCTTGGCTACGACGCTCTTGATCGAATCAGGCGGAGTGCGCGCCTCACCAGAGGCAAAGGCAGCTGCTCCCTCGCCATGCCGGCGTGTCGCACCCTTGTGAGCCATACCCTCCACCGCGCCGAAGCCGCCTCCCATCGGAGCTGAGGCCAGGCCTTCCAGTGCCGCCTGTCCGGCAACACCCTGCCAAGTTGGCACATCGAAGCCTTCGCCCTGCAAGGCCGTGTTGGACGCATGCCGCTCCTGACCGCCTTGCAGCATTTCCATCGGGGCTTCTTTGGCCGCGCCCGCAACTGCAGAGCGCACGACTCCCGGGGCCACCTTCTCAGCAGCCTCGGCTGCCAATCGCTGTCCAGCCAGTCGCCGGACAGCGCTCTCAGCACCGGTGCCACCTGCTGCCGCGCCCAGCACACCGCCCAGAGCAATACTTCCCGCATTGGGTCCTGCGTACGCCTGGGCAGCATCGGCGCGCTTGGCGGCTTCCGCCTCAGTCGCACCCGCATCGAGGTGCTTCTGCTTCACACTGTCATGAATCTGCCCCTTGATGCCGCCGACACCTTGGGCGGCGCCCAGTCCCACCTGAGCCGCGCGCGCGGCAATGGCAGGCACAGCACCACCACCAGTCAGCAGGCCGGCCGCCAGCGTGGGGGCAGAAGTGCCCAAGGCATTCAGCGTGGTATCAAGTGGCGCGTCGGCAAAGCTGCCGGCATAGGCTTTCACCTCTTCCCAGGTGCTGCCCGAGTCCTCTGCCGCCTTGATCTTCTCGGCACGCTCCTGCTTCTTGGCTTTGGCGTAGGGAGAGGAAAGATCGGTCAGCGCATCCGTGGCCTTACCCAGCGCGCGCGATGCGACGTTGTCCGCGCCCGCCACATCCGTGAGCATCTTGACGCCCTGGGTGATCCCCGATCCCAAAGCAACGGCCGAGTCTCCAGCGCTGCGCAGCAAGCCAGGGGCTTGCGGTGGGCCTGATATAGCGCCGCGCTCCCAATCAGGCGAGGCCTCCGAGGCCGTTGCGTTGCTGGAGAGGGTGCCTTTTTCCCAGTCTGTTTGTGTCATCCCCCAATGACACCTCACCCCTGGCTGCAGGTCGAACCCTAGCGGGGTGGGTAATATCCCATACAAACTGAAGACGCAAAGGAGGGATCAATGGTTCGGGACTTGTTGCATCGGGCAGCGTTTGAGAACAAGGGGGAAACCCAGGTTCGAGTTATGGCTCAGAGGCAGGATGCCATCGGGCGCGAGGCGGTTGCCTGGCTCGAAGAGCAGAAAGCACTACGAGAAGCTGAAGCTGCAAAACTACGTGATGCCCGAGAAGAAGAGACGCTTCAGCTTGCCAGGCAGGCCAATGACATTGCCGAACGCTCAGCCGCAAGCGCCGAAAAGTCAATGAAGGCGGCGCGCATCTCGATCGCGATCGCCGTCATCTCCGCACTCATTGCGGGCGCGAGCTTGATCCTGACTTGATGTACATCCTCGCGCAAGCAGGTCAACGCCGCGCGCGATGTGATCCTGTAGCCACAGTAGATACTCACGATCTGCCAGCTTGCCTGTATTGACTCGCTTGGCTTCATTCATCGCCCGCACGGCGACCAAAACAGCGACAACAGTGGCAGCCAGATTGAGGACAAAAACCAGCTCGATAAGGTAAGTGCTCATGAGTCAATGACACCTCATGCCAGGTGAAGGCGTCGAACCCTAGCAGGTGGGATAGAGGCATAGGCGCAGTGCGTTCGCATCTTTTGCTGCAAAAGATGGGCATGAAAAAGCCCGCCAAAGCGGGCCCATACTCAATGCGACATGGTTTATGTCAGCCGTTTATCTCCAAGATCACATCCGAGTGTTCGCGCATGCTTTCCTTCACGCCATGGCCAAGCGTCACCAAGAAAAGCTGTGCGCCCTCTCTTCTAGCAAATTTCATGGCAGGAACGAAGTCGCTATCACCAGTGACCAACACAATGATTCCTGCTAGGCCTTTGAGCGTCAACGCGGCGATATCCATACCGAGTCGCATATCAACACCTTTTTGGGTGATGTTCGGCTGGAGTTGATCTGCATCGATAGTGATCTGCGCTTCCTTGGATCCAAGCGCCTTTTGACGAACGCGCCACCCATTGAAGGAAAGCTCACCCATGCGCAAAGCGAAGAAAGGTGCACGGGCAAGATCGGTATAAAGGGCGGTCATTCGACCAACGAGATCCTGCTTACCGAAGTCCATCTGACCGCCCTGCAGCGGACGAGTCACCACATCTTCAAGTGGCTTGGAATCGTAGTAATAGACACGATGCAACTCATGCCCTGCAAGGCATTCGTGTCCTCTGATATGGGCTACTAAGTTCGTGATCTCTGCTGCTGTCGCAGGCTTTTGGCTGCTGCCGAGCTTTCTCTTGACAAATCCACCGTCAATAAGGATCGCGTACTTCATAGTCTCCCAAAAAAGATTGGCCGCCTGACGGGTCGAAGTGCAAAGACTTCTGTTATATGTCACCCGAGAGGCAGCCGTTTTTTATGGCGCATGCTTAGCAATTTGCTAAGAGCGTGGTCTGATTGTACACATTAATAAAAAAATGCACACAACTCTTGTAGAAGTTGTACCCCAAGAAGGAAGACCTATCGTTGTACATGGGACCACCCTCTGTTTCACTACAAGTTGCACGCCACGGCATCCGCTCCTTCGATTCACATCGATCGACAGATAGTTTGCAAGTTCAATGAAATCAAACTGCTCTGCTACAGTGCCTTTGCAGGAGGGAACATGCAGACAACTACAGCCACACAGGCAACGCCAAGACCGCTCATATTTGCCCGTCACCTGATCGGCATGGGGATCGTTGCGCTGGCCAACCCGCTGATCTACTACAGCGATAACCCAACTCGCGCCTGGCTTGAGACTTGGCTGCACCCCATCGTATTCGCACTAGTTGCATTCGGCCTGTATGCGTTGTTCCTCACCAAGCGCGCCAAACAGGCATGGCCCAAGAGCTTTTTCATCCTCGCTTGGGTGCTGCTGGCGCTGCTGGTGGCAAGCCCCTGGATCAACACGCCACGCTCCAATCCCAGCACAGTTCAAGCTAGAAATGGCGCACCAACTGCGGAGAAGAGTGCCCAGAGCGTTGATTGGGAAAAAGGGGTGCTAACCCCTCCGTCCAAGCCCTAGCACTACCCTCGCGGCACCCACTGCTTGCCATCCCATACAGCTTGTCGTCCGGCCACCGTGGAAACGGTACCGACCGGCCTGGTTGTAGGGTCAGCAAGTTCTGGCTTGATTGCTCCATTTGCTTTCTGAGTATCAGCGCCCATCCGCCTCATTTCCCCAGTTCGCTCATTGACCGCGCCCAGAATGCTTTCGGTCTTGTTGCCCTGGGCATCAGTGCCGCCCTGCAGCGCGACTGCCTTCCAGCTATCCGAATCCTTGCCTGAGTAGGCGCGAATCTGCGCAGCAATCGCGGCCTGTTCCTCGGGAGTCTTAGCGCTCAGATACTGATCTTGCAGCTGGCCGATACGCTCGGCAGCGCGGATCTGCGGCGCGCGCAAGCGTTCATCGTTTGTGATGCGCTGGGCATCCAGCTGGTTGCGCTGGGCACCCAGAGCCAGCTGGCCCAGCCCCAGACCGATCTGCCCTTGTGCACGGCGGTCTGCTCCAGCCTCGGCCATGGCTGCGCGGCGCAGACCGGCATTGACTTCATTGGTACGCATCTGAAAATCAGGCACTTTGCCCTGGGCGGCCAAGTCGGCGCGGCTTGCGTCCAAAAAGTTCTGCGCTGCCGGGTTGTTGGCCGCACCTTTGCCGCCCCAGCGCTGGGTGTTCATGATCGAGCTGGCCGATGTCTCCAGATTCTTGAGCCGCTGGCGCGCCGCCCAGTCATTGCCGCTATGCGCCACGGCTGGGGCACGCAGGCCAAATCCACCCTCCTCGGTGGAACCTCCGGCAGCAGCCTGAGCTGCATTGGAAGCTGCAAGGTTGTCGGCCGCAGCCAAATTCCGCGCATTGGGCTTGCCCGTGAATCCAGCCGGGAAGCCCATACCACTGGCTTGGTCGCTGTACTGTCCGCGCCCATGGTTGTACACACCCTCCGGCAATTCACCGCTGGCGCTGGCAGCCGTCGCGGCCTGAGCAGCGCGCGGCGCGCTGCCTACCGTGTTCGTCAGGCCTGGTTGGATCGCGGCTGCCGCAACAGGAGCCGCAGCTGGCTTGGTGCTTGCTGCAGGGGCAGTTCCAGGCGTGGTGGCTGGTGAAGCCGGTTGCTGCGCTGCATGGGCCTCCGAACCGATCAAGCCGCCCGCAAAATTACCGACCGCATTGACCACGGGCGAGCCGACCTTATCCGCAAGCTCGACGCCGTACATACCCAAGCCTTGGACAGCAGTACGGGCAGCGGTACCGGCGGCTTGCGCATAGTTGCCAGAGCCCCACTGGTCGCGCATTTCCTGTGCACGATCCTGCATGTAGAGCTCAGAAGGTCCAGGCGAACGGGTGGCGACAGCGGGAGCCGCGACGGGCGGTGCTGGATTGACTTGGGGCCCCTGGGTTGCATCAGATGCACCGGCAATCGAGGCAACGGGAGCTGCAGCAGGTTGAGCAGCAGGAGCAGGCTGCACTTGTGCCTGCGTTTGCCGGCCAGGCTGCTGCCCGATGGCATCTGGAACTTTGGCAATCTGGCCGCTGCTTCCGAACTGGTCGCGCCCGAAGCCTGCACCTGAGTAGACCGGCACCCCTGCGCTTGGGCTGGCCTGCGGAAAGGTATTCGTTGGCGATGCCTGGCCGCCGCTCGAGCGCTGCAACTGATCCTCCGGCGCGCCGCCGTTGGCAAAGAACACCTCGGGCTTGAGTCCCAACTGTGGCGCAGCCTGGGTTTGTGGCGCGCTGGCCTTTGGGGAATTCAGACCGAACGATGCTTGCACTGGGGTATGAGTGGCATCTACCACGCCCTGAAGTGCTTGCTTACCGCCCATGGCATGCACAGTATCGGGCGGCAGCACGAATTCGCCCGGCTTGAACATGCCAGGAATGCTGTCGGGCGCCTGGTTCTGGGCTTGGGCTCTGGCTTTGTCCAGCTTCGCGCCCTGGTCTGCGGGGATGGGTTTGGACAGTCCGAACATGCGGTACCTTAAAAAATGTAGGTCGCGTTGACCTGGGGAACATCGTGGCGAGTGGCGCGGCGCAGATCCGCATCAGGCCGCGCGCCAAAGTAGCCGGTAAAGGCCGCCTCGGCCGTGGCCGCGCGCTGCGGGTCAAACCCGTCGCTATCAGGCTGACTGAAAGCCCGGTGCAGTGCCCAATACACCAGATGCTGGTGGCTGGCCGCGTGGATTTCCGGCTTGTCGGTATCGTTGGCCAGGGGTTTGAGCGGCAGGCGGTAGGCCTCCAGCGTCAGCACCCCAGCCTCGCGCGGCGTGGGCACCAGGCGCAGCGCGCCCTCGGTCTGGATGGCATACATCGCATCGCAATCCAGGCGCACACGCCAGTCGGGGTGGTGTCGATCCAGCCATTCGCGCGTCACCAGATCCACGGCTTTGCCGCGATGGGCCGCCGCGCTCGGCTGCCAGTGCAGATGCGCGATTTCATAAACCTTGGCGTGGAGCTGATACGAGGCCTGACCCGTGGTCACCGCAATAGTGGTCACCGCCGGCGTGCTGTCATCGAGCAGCAGACGGCCGCGCACGGCAGCCTCGTCCTGGGCTTCATTGAGCCAGCGCGTTACGGTCTCGTCTTCCCACAGATAGGGCGCCAGCTTGTCGGTGGAGTCCTCGCGGAAAGAGTCAATCAGGTCCTCGAGGTTCATCAACGCACCCCGAATTGGTGAATCAGGCCGTTGACCGTGATGCGCATGTCGTCCACCTTGACCTTGGCGTCAAAGGCGTGGTCGTACTTCTTGGCGTACTCGGTCAGAGCTGTTTTGTTCATGCCTTGCACGGTGATCAACATGGCCTCGCGCTGGTTGTCCACTTCCTTGGCCTTGTCGTCCAGCGCCTGCTGCTCGAGCGCTGCAATCTCTTGCTCTGTGAGCTCAGGCTGCTGCGCATTGGATGAGTCGCTGCCCTGCTCTGTAGTCACCACCGCCCCCTGCTCCGTGCCTTCGGTGCCGGTCTGCGCCTGGCCCAGTTGCTGCTGTTGCTGCAGCTCAGCGGCTGCGGGCTTGAGATCTGCCGTGCGCTTGAACTCCACAAACTTGAGCAGCGGCTTGGCGATGGCCTCGCTCACCAGGCGTTCCTCTTCGGGCTGCCAGATGTGGCCGGTAGCGCGGTCGCGGTAGATTTTGCGGCCGGTATAGGTAATGCGTACAAAGTTCATGATGCTGGGGAGTGTTCAGATGGACGAATGCGGGCGCTACCCAAAGGCAGGCCCGCATCCTGGGAGCGCTCTTTACAGGGCGCCGGTGGAGATGACCTGCAGCACCACATCGACGCGGGCCGCCTTGTCATTGGCCGTGCCCGAGGTGGTCAGCACCAGATAGGCATCCTTGGGCAGCGTCAGGGGCGCCTTGGTCGTGGCATTGCGCAGGCGGTCTTCGACAGCCAAATCCAGATCCACGCCGAAGTACTCGGCATCCTGGGGCACCTTTACGGCATCCACGCCATCGACGTATTCAAAACCCAGATCGCCTTTGACGCCGGCACTCAGGCCCGTGGACACGACAACCATGGCATCCACCAGCGTGGAGCCGGCAGGGATGATGCCCAGTCGCACCTTGTCACCCACGGCAAGAGGCGCATTGGAGTCAGCGTCCAGCGCGCCGCCGTTGGCGCCGGTCTTGAGAATGAAATGCAGGACATTGAGGTTGCCCCAGGGAGTCGCACCGAGTTGGTTGCGGTGCTTTTGAGAGTTGGTCACGGTGGCCATGGTCGGCTCCTAGATTGAAACGAGAGGAATCACTCCATCCAGTCAGGCAAGGCGCCGCACTATGGCCGCGCCCTGCTCTGCCGGATTACTGGCGCGCGCCGATGATGGGAACTGCGGTATCGAGGGCGATCACACCGTGGTCGGTGTAATGCTTGGTGCCGTTGCCTTGGTCCACGGCCCAGCGCACCTTGGATGTGCCCTGGATGGCGCCAATCAGCAGCTCCATCTTGTCGTCGTGGTCGAATTCCTTCTCCTTCCAGAAGAAGGGCATGCCACCGTGGCGGCTGGAAGCAAACGCTTGCGCCAGAGCCTGGCCGCCCAGCAGCAGCGCGCGATCCACGGCATGGGTCGTGCCGAAGCTGGCCGGCACGATGCAGGAGCTTTCCTGATCGCTGGTGTTGCTGGCGCAGTACTTGATGGTGTCGCCGGCATAGAAGCGGATGGGGCGCGGCTGCTTGCAGATCAGAATACCGTTCCACAGACCCACTTCGCCCAGGAACAGAGGATGGCGCTCGGCCTGGCTGGCCCGGGTCAGCGCGTTGGCCTGGAATGCGCGGAAATCCTTGTCCTGCGAGAACTGGTGGTACTGGGCGGGGCTCACCATCAGCATGCGCAGCGGAGAATCGTCGGCGGCCTGGTCGCCGGGCAGACGGATCGCAGGAGGCGGCAGCGCGATGGACTCCACCAGCGTGCGGCAGGCATCCACAATCGTCATGGTCAGCGCATCGGTGGATGCGATATCCATTTCGCCGGCGTTGGCCGCGAAGCCCTTGATCGCATCGCCATCGGCCACATAGTGGCGGTTCTTGGTGGGCGCCAGCACGGGGTTGACCGCAATGGCTTCAAAGTCCGCGTGCTCTTCGGTGGGGATGGCCCACTCGATGTTGTTGTGGAAGCCGCGCGCGCCGGCCAGGTGCATCAGCGATCCCTGATCCTGGTAGCGATCCATCAGGCCTTGGGCAATAGGACGGCCGATCTTGCGAAACTCGACGGGCGAGCGCAGGTCGGTCATGGTGTCGCCCACATCCACAGGGAAACGCGCCTGGTTGACGCGCACACGGGCCTTGTCCAGCGACACGCCCGTGCCCTTGCCCTCGGCCATGCGGGCCCCCATGATGGGATACGCGCCAACGGGCTGCACAAAGTGGAATTCCACCTCATCGCCCTTGCCGCGCGACAGGTCAACGGTACGCACGATGGGCATATCATTGGTGGTCTGCTTGCGCAGCGTCGCAGCTGCCGAGCCCTCGCCCTTGGGCATGGTGCCCACCATCTGGTTGAGCTTGGAGTTGCGCTGCATGGACTGCGCGAACAGTCCGGCAGCTTGTACGAACTGCGCATTGGACGAGCCTGCGCCTACACTGGTCTTGGACATATCAAGTCCTCCTGCTATGGGACAAGGGCGCTCTCATCACGAGATGGCCCGGGAAATGGTTTGTGGCGGGCCTGACGGCTACACCACGCTATTCATCAGACTGGTCTGGCGGTCGCGGGGCAGGCTGCTCACGTACTCCAACAGAGCGGCCGGATCGCTGGCCAGCGCAACTGCGCGTTCTGCCTCGGTGCCTGCAGCTGCCGCTCCGGGCAGACTCGACAGGCTCACGGGTGGCGCGGTCTTGGCATCGGCCAGTGCCTTGGCCACTGCTGCTGCAGTGGGATCGGCTGTCGCCGCGCCTGCCGCGCCCGCATGGAACTGCTTGAACTGGCCGAGCAGGTCAATCACATCCTGGGCGGTACCCGCTTGCAGGGTGCGGTCGATGGCTGCCTGCATGTATCCAGGCTGACCAGACTTCCAGCTGGCGAACTCCTTGGATTCAGCGACTTCAAACGCATCCTTGTGTGCGTCCAGAATCTTCTGGGCGTGCGCCTGCTCTGCTGACACGGCCTGATCGCGGGCTTGCGCCTCGCGCTGGGGAGCCAATGCAGCCTCCACTCGGGCGGCAACCAACTTTTCAATGCCGGAAGCAATCCCCTCTTCGGAGAAATCCCCAAACAGGGAAGCATCGGTACCGCCTTGCACAAGGCTTGTGGCAGCAGCAAGGTTCTGGTCTGCCTGGGTCGGCGCCTTCCCGGCATCCGCACGGGCTTGGGCTTCGGCCTGGGCTTGCTGCAGATTGGCAGCCTGTGCGGCCGTCATCTGCTCCAGCTGGGCGCGCAGTTGGTCGCGCTCGGCAATGGCCGAATCGCGCGCGGTGCGTGCCTCTGTCAGCTTTTCATAGGGGATGGTGTAGCCACCGGACTTGCTGGCAATGGGCGCGCCCTCGTGCTCTTCCTGAGTCGATGCGTTTGCGGCAGTGCCTGCTGTGGTGGCAGTTGTGGCGGCTTCAGCGCCGGTGGCAGCTTCAGTCGCGGCCTGGGTGCTCTCGGCATTTGCCGGGGCGGCCGCGCCTTCGGGTGCAGAAACGCCAGAAGACCCGGAAGCATCCGCATCCAGATCCAATTCGCCTGCAAAGGCTGCTGCCAAGAGTTTTTGAGCTTCGTTCACTCTGCTGTGCTCCGTTCCCAGCTATCCGGCTGGGCCTGTTGGTGGGGCACACCGATTCGAGGATCAGGCCAGGGCCGAAGCCCTGACCATCACACTCTCCAGCGGTGGGAATGGGCCGACTCATCACGAGTGGGCTGTATCTCTTCGCTTTCGCGCTTCGATGGAATGAAGTGTCTCCGGTCGTCGCGCGGTGGTCTAACTCTAGTGGGGTACAGCCGCTAAACCAGGTTGTCGCCCGTGCGCGGAGTCTCTATTCCCTGCATCCCGGTACCGGCCTCCTGGGGCACTGGCGGGTAAGCAGGGCTGGTGTTCTCCCGCACTTCCGGCGCCGCGCCGGCTTCGGTACCAGCACCTGCTGCAGCCGCGCCCACGCCTTCCGGTCCTTGACCCTGGATGTAAGGGTTCTTGATGTTCATGGCTGCCGTTTGGCTAGCCGTAGGGAAATTCGGGTCATCGCCGCCAGGATTGGGCGCCTGGTAGCCGGCTCCCTTCATGATCTCGTCCGCGATGGGCGCGATCATTGGCATCTGGGCCACCTGGGCACCGCCCTGCATGGCGCTGTACGCCGCCTGCACGCCTACCTGCACCTGCTGGGCCGCCAGCAGCTTCTCGCGCGCCGCCACTTCGCGCTCGCGCAGGTCCAGCTCTCGCATCTTGAGGTCGCGTTGCAGCTCCTGCTCGATCTGCTTGCGCAGTTGCTCGGGGTCGGTCTGCTGTGTCGCATCCTTGATTACCTTGATGATTTCCTCCTTGCGAGGCAGATCCATCAAATCCAGCATGAATGGCATCATCACCTGCTGCATCTGAGGCGGCAAGGCCTTGACGGCTTCAGACAGCGCCGCGAGCTGCTGGGCGCGGAAGCTAGATGACGATGGCACATCCGACAAGGCCACCTTGAGGCGCGTGCGCTGCACATCGTTGGACAGATAGCGCAGTCCGCCCTCCTCCACGGTTTCATTGAGCACCACTGTGCGCGGCGGGTTGATGGTGTCGCCCTCGATCACGATCACCTCGCGTTCCTCGCCCAGGTCCTCGATCTCTAGCGCCAGGATGAGCTCGCCCACCATGGCGCGCCCTTCCTTGAAGTTGTCCATCAGGTCGGCAATGCTGATCTGCGACTGCTCCACCTGGGTCTGCTCCTGCACTCCGCTGGTCGCGTTGCCCTTCTGCCCCTGGAAAGCTGCAGTGATGGAGCCGACCCGTTGCAACGACGCACGGCTGTCAGCCATCATCTGCAGCTGCTGGTTGTTGAGCTGAAAGTCGCGCTTGACCTCAAAGCGCGCGCCCTGCCTGGCCATTTCATCTGGATTGAGGATGATGTCCGCATCCGGCCGGGCAATCTGGCGACGGAATTGATCATCCGACATAGCCACCGCGCCCTTGGTGCGCTCGGTCCGGGTGCTGGCCATGCCCCAGCGTAGCTTGGCAATGGAACTATTGAGGTTGTCCTGCGGAAAGATCATGTCGCGCACCAGGCCGAACGGTACGCGCGTCATATCCTCACGGTAGCCCCAGAACGGCACATATGGGAAATGCGGGTGCGAATAGGGACTGGCGCTGTCATGCAGCATGTGTGGACCCATCCAATAGGAACGGCGCATGCGTGCCACGGTGGCGCGCTCCAGCTTGCCCTGGCCGGCGGCCACTGCTGCCCGATGGGCTGGGTTCGCCGCATCAAACTCGACCACCCGGCCGCCGCGCATCTTGAGCAGCACCACATTCACCCAGCGGCGGTACCAGAGCTCACCCAGGCACACCTCGTCCGACTCATGGCGGTACCAGGCCTGCTCGCGCGTGGTCCAGGCGCGATTGGCATCGGCAGCCGAGAGCAACCCGGTCGATACGCCACCCTCGGTGACATAACCGCCGTAGCCACCCAGGCCGCTTACGGTCTGCGCTTGCAGGATCAGCTCCGCCTTGTCCTCAAAGGCCCGCGCCGTGCGCTCTTTGCTGATAAAGCGCTCACGCAGCAGCCAGCGCGCATCAGACAGATCCTTCTCAGAGGCGCGCATATCCCAATGGATTTCATTGCGGTGGATGTAGTGGCAGCGGGTCTTGTACTCGAGCGGGTTGCTGCTGCGCGCCACCTCGACCCAGCCCAGGCCCACGGCCGCCTGGGGCTTGAACGCTTCGCTCATGGCCGCGTCTGCCTTGGAAAAGCGCTCGGCCTGGTTGAGCCGGTAATTCAGCGCGTCGGCCACATCCTTGCCCGTGGGGTCGCCGTCCGGAGTCACTCGCCAATCTGTGCGCGTCTTGGCCTCAAACCCGCAGATCGCCGCGATGGCCGGGCCAATAACGTTTTCCTTGGCCGGCGGCACGCCTGTAGCCTGCAAGCGCTTGAGCAGTTCGGTGCTCAGCTGGTTGCCGTCCGCGTAGTCGGCCTCCTTGTCGGCGGCCGCGCGCCATGGTGGCTGGTCAATGCATTCCTGCACGATCCTGGCGTATTCGAGCACGGTCATGGGCTCGCCCAGATCCGCGTTTTGAGGGGGCTTGATGTATTGCATGGTTGCTCTCACTAGCGCCAGTCGGGCGCATCGGCTTCTTGGTAGTCGTCGTTGGCGCTGGGAATACCAGGCATCTGCGGCACCCACAGCGCCACATAGCGCATGCAGTCCGCGCCATGGCTGAACTCGTCGTGCAGCGGCTCCATGGGCTCATTGGTGACGGCATGGATGCGTCGCTGGTAGCGCTTCAGGCACTCCAGCAGGCGCGCGGTCTTGGTCGCATCGAAGTAGCAGCGCGGCATCAGCATGCGAACCAGCTTGATGCCCTCTTCCACATCCGTGGCCCGCGGCTGTACCATGACCGAGCGCCGGCCCAGCTCGCGCAGCAGCTGCTCCGTGCTCTTGCCCGTCTGAAAATTCTTGGTCTTGCCGTCATGCGGAAGATAGTCCGTACCCCAGCGGTAAGGCAACTTCTCCAGCTTGGCCACGTACCAGTCCAGCGTGCGGTGGCTGTCCTCGATGTGCCCAATGATTCGCACATCCTGGGGGCCGCGCTGAACCAGGGCGATGCTCATGGCATCATTCCAACCCAGATCCCAGACCGTGTGCACCGGCAGCGTCGGGTCATAGGGAACGTCGCGCGCCCGGTTGTCCAGGTAGACCGATTCCATTTCATGGCGGTAGATCGCGCCGGCCGCCACCCGCCGCGCCTTGCCTTCCCAGATATGGGCGTAGTCATCGGCCAGCATGGTGCGCTTGGCCTTGCGCCGCTCCTCATCCAGCACGCGCGGAAACCAAGGGTTGTCGCGCCAGTTGATCTCCACCACCCAAGTATCGGGGCTGGGCGTAGCGATGAAGCGCTGGTAAGTTTCATCCGTCTCCATGTCCGGATTGAGCGTCAGCCATATCTCGCTGCCCTCTTTGCGAATCGTTGGGATCAGGGTGTCCCAGGACCTCTTGCTCACGCCATGGGCTTCTTCCACCCAAACGATGTCGCAGCCCTCAAAGGACTTGATGGAGTCCACGGTATGGCTCTGCAGGCCTGAAAACAGGAACAGCGAGCCATTGATGCCGCGCACCTCGGTTTCCAGCACCTCGAAGAACGCATGCAGATTCAGCCGCGCGATGACATCCTTGAGCAGCTGGTGTACCGACTGCTTGATGGACTTCTGAATCTCGCGGGTGCACAGCACACGCAGAGGCCGGCTGGCCGCCATCACCAGTAGCACGGCCGCCACCGTCCACGACTTGCCGCCGCCGCGCCCGCCATGCATGACCTTGTAGCGCTTGGGATCCCAGATGCCGGCCAGCTTTTCGGGAATGGCCAGCACCGGCACCTCGGGCATGCCTTGCGCTGTAGAGGGGACAGGAGCCAGCTTCATTCCTGCTCGTCCTCGTCTGGCTCATGCACCGGCGCTTTCACATGCACGATCTGAATGGCCGGAGGCACATAGCCAGCAGAACCAGGTGCAGGCTCGTCCTTTTCCTTGTCATCCATGCCAAAGGCGGTGCGCTCCATGTCCACCAACATGCGCAGGCTCTCGGAAAGAGTCTTCATGGTCTTGGAGCGCTCGGGCAGGCTGATGACCTTGTGGTACAGGTCGTTAAGACGGTCGATCCCGTTTTCATCCGGGTTGCGCATGTTCTCGCCCAACTGCTCCAGCAGGGCTACGGTATCGGCGTCGGCCTGCTGCTCCAGCTCGTCCAGCAGCGCATTGGTGATGCGCCGGGCACGGTGGATGTCACGGCGGTGTGCCAGGCGCACATCGGCAATGGCCTGCGCATTGGCATCGACTACGGCGCGCTCTGCAGCTCTGGTTTCCTTGGATACCTCGCTGGATACTGCTGCTTTGGATACCAGCGCATCCGCCTTGCGCTGGATTTTTTCGGACAGGTCTCGCTCCCATCCATCGCGCTTTGCTCTCTTGTTGATAGCGCCGTGCGTAATGCCGTTCTCATCTGCAATCTGGCGCAGTGTCTTTACGCCTGCGCGGTAATCAAGCTCGATGCGTTCCCAATCCGCAGGTGCGACTTTGCCAGCCGCTTTTGCGCCGGAGGCCGATTGGGTACTCTTTTGGGGTTTGGATACTGCCTCTTTGGATGCCATGCACCAAATACTGCGTGTCCCCGAACAGAATGACGAACCCTAGTGGGGTCTAAAGAAATACTTAGGAATACTGTCAACCCATAAGTCAGCAATGAACTACACAACAAACAAATTGGCTGGCATGCCTACCTCATAGCACCCCAATTTACTCTGCCATGAATCCGGCGGTAAATATCACTGTGGGCACCGCCACCGGTATTAGGATGAGAGAAAAAAACAATATTTGATGCATCGAGATAATTAATTTTCCCTTTTTCCATTGGAATGTTTCCAACTGACGAATAAGTGATTTTATCGGCTTCAATGCAATTCGTCGGATGACGAATGGTCGGAGGACCTGCCAAGGAAATAGCAGCGTCCCCTTGACCTTTGCATACAGCATTCCACTGCTTATGTGATCCTGCCATATCTGACCAAAATGCCGTAGTTACTGCGCTGTCATGGATGCTTGAAGTCAGTACAACAGTGTGTGCACGATCAAGACATCCTTCTTTGTAAGTAAAACCATCACCAGCACCATCAGCCGTCAGCCTCCTGATCGAAAATGCCCCTTCCCACCCAATTAGAACATCCCACTTACGTGGATGTCTCGGCCCATCCCAAACACTATCACCACACACAGCGGAAAACATTGCCCTCGCGCCAAACGAATGCCCCAACGCCACCAAAGTCACATCGGATGGAGCGACAGTCCTAACTACATCTAACACATCAGCAAGCCAGATTGCACCGACTTCATCTGCATCGTGAGCTTTCGCTGTGTAACTAGCGACACGAATCAGTGGATCCAACCATTGAGATGTCCATATACTGGGCCAAGTCACACCGATGAACAGAGGCTCGTACAGGGATTTATCATCTACTGCAGCAGCGTGAATATGAGACGCAATAGCATTGAAATTTTGTACAGCTTCAATTTGTGGCGTATTCCACCCCATGGATGCCACAATTATGTGGGTATATGGCTTCCCGTTTTCAGCCTTGAGCTTGATTGCACGGCTGAGTTCTGCTGACAAGGCTTTCAATGCCAACTCAGAGTCACGTTGGGCGGTTACGCTATTTCCAGTCACCGTATCTTGATTCAGACAAGGCTTCGCAGGTGCTTCACCGGCCTTGTTACCAATATCGCCACCCCACTGCGAGTACATTGTATAAATTATGCAGTTACCGGCACCGTAAAAATTCCCCTCATATTTCATCACATGAGAAATATAGTGTGTCTTAGGTTCATGAATCATCCTAAGCTTAACTTTACTCAATCCAGGTTGGTCATTTTTATTATCTACAGGAAATTTGGCATCTTTACCAACCGCATGATGCCTCCCCTTATCAAATCCAATCAAGTACCCAGGAAAATTCAACGCGATGGACTCAGGGCCGTAAAGAGCATCATGAAATACTCCATTCTCACCCAACCCACCTCTTGTCGTGATGGAATTTTCTTCTTGAAAATATCCTGTTGGCCGCCCTCCTGCACAGCCTACCGCAAATAGGCTGCACAGGCAGAACGTTATGACTATTCCTATTCGGACAAGATTCATACAGCCTCCTATCAGGTCGGCACAGAATTCAGTCTTATTAACGAACTCATCATGACCATCAGACTTGCAGCTTGTCAATATCAGGATCAATCTAAAACTAGCCAATCATTTCCACGAAGAAGGCCACTGTACAAATGTGTTCCCCACTGCTTCAATAACAGGCTTTCTACTGCGTAAACTCCAGCTTGCTCTGAGCCGAGATCTCTGCACGTGCCTCCTTTAGCCCCCTGTATCTACGCTGCACATCTCTGAGTTGCTGGGCCATCTCCACCATGCGGGCCTCCATCTCCTGCACGCGCTCCAGGGCGGATGCCTCCAGCGCCTTGCCTGCCAACATAGGCGCCAACTGACGCGCCTCAGCCGGTACCAATGTCATTACCTCGTCGCCCTTCTCGATCTTGTAAATACCATTGGGCATGACTGTGCACGAGACAGCCTGTGCAGCCACGTGCTGGTGCAGCGGCCGGTAGCACTGCTTCAGCGGACTGATCATGCCCTCGCCCCGCAGCACCTTGATCCGGTCATCCACCGTGGTGGGCTTCAACCCGGTCATGGCCACAATACGCTCGCGCGTGGGCTCCCCGCCGGCGTCGTGAATCTGCCTGATTGCCTCAAACACCAGCATGAGCGTCGGCGTTTCCTCCGTGGTTCCAAGGTCCACGCCACCATCACGGGCGCGGTGTGTCGATGTTCCAGAGGTTTGCTTTGCTTGTGTGGAATTCATTGATGCTCCAGGGTGTTTGGTTCGATACGCTTATCAGGCCCACAGGGACAGCTTCTTGGGCCAGAGTCCGGCCTTCAGGATCTGTTCGCGGGTAAAGCGGCCGGCTTCTATGCCGTACTCGCGGTGGGCCTCTCGCCCCCCGAACTCGAGCAGCCGATAGTTGTCATAGGCCACATGGCAACCTTCAATGCCAGGGCGGCTGCAGCAGAGCGGGAAGCCCGTGCGGTCGTCTGTCTTCCAGCTCAGTCCCTTGCCGTAATTGAGGTGGGCATGCTGGCTGTAGCCGCTGATGCCGCACCAGATGCAAGGCAGCTCCGCCACCAGACGGCGGTAGGGCTCGCTCTCGATCGCACGCTCCTTCGGCACCACGATGCCTGTCGTACCAGCGCCGGGCGCCATGGTGACGTTCCCGGGGAGCATGCTGGCCGTTGCACGCGCGCTCTCGATCTGGCGGGCGGCGCGCTCGGCAAGGCGCTGTTCACGGCTTCCGGCCTGGCCGGGCTCGCAGTGGTGGCCTTCGTCCTGCTCATCACGGAGCCCAGCGCCAGCCCAGCCACCGCGAGACTTGAAGCCCTTGCCGGGTTTGAGAGGGGCGCGGCGCATCAGTACCATGCGCGCCCCTTGTCCTCTACAGCCACTAGGTTGCCGTAGTTGTCCACCACGCAAACGGTGGTGCATCCCACCTGCACCACGTTGCAGCAGCGGTTTTCCATCCAGCGCTTGACGAGGTAGCGCCCGTCCACCTCTCGGTCGTAAGTCGGCCACACCAGCCGCGTGATGCGCGATGTAGAGGGCGGCTTGCGCTGGCCAGCCAGGGGCACTTGCTTGCCAAAAAAGGCGATATCCACCATCAGAACACCTCCTTTTCCCAGCCGCCGCCGTCCTTCTTTGCCTTCTTTTTGATAGCAATGAACTCAACCGGAAAAAGCGATGCAGCTACCTTTGTCTTGACCTTCGCGTCATCAGTCCAGTAACCCTTGACCTCATGAGCCTGCAATTGGCCATCGGCAAGCATCACCATGAAGTCGGGCGTGTAGCGTGTGTCGTCGGCCAGCTTGAACGTCATCGCCTCAAACTTGAACCATGCGATTTCCCCGGCGTGCTGGCGCTGGGTCAGGTGCTCGTGATAGGCCTGCTCCGTGCCATTCATCTCGCCAGCCTTCATCCGGCCCTTGGCATACATGGCCGCCTTTGGGTCCCTCGCAGCTACTGGGGCTTGAGGTCGTCCGGTCTTGGCTTGAACCCCAGGCGCTTGAGCTCGGCTCGCACCGCCTCCCGCATTCCTGGCCACAGGCCGTGACCATGTGTCACGGATTCCTCTTCCAACTCCAAGGCCCTTTGCCTTGAGTAGTGCCACCACCCCGGCGTCATTGCCAGCCGCACCAGATGGTCTCTGGCGGCTAGGTAGTGCGGTGGTAAATCGTTTGGCATTCATCACCTGCCCTCCTGCTGGTAGGCCAGCACAGCGGCGGCGGTCTTGCGCTTCTCTTGATTCAGGCGCATGCGGTCTGCCCGGGCCAGAACCTGGGCATGGGTGAAGCGCCCAGCCTTGCGGGCGAAGTGGTCGCGCAGCTTGGCCAACTGCTGCAGCGCGGTGCGTTCTGCTCCTGATGGAGCAATCTCCGGCGCAGGCAGCGCCAGCGCAGCGCGTGGTGCAGGTAGCTGCAGTTGGTGGCGAACATCCTCGGTCAAGGCTTCCAGACCGCCCGGCAGGCGCCCTGCAGTCATGGCCTCCTGCAAGGCGCGGGTGCGCCCCTCGGGGTCATGACCAAGGCTCACTTGCACCACAGGATGCTGGCGCAGCGCGCGGGCTTCGCCAGTAATGCGGCCGTATGCCTCAACGAAAGCCTGTCGGGCACCGAACTTGTCGCCAGCACGCAGCAGCGGCGCAGCCACGGCCCAGGCATCGGCAATCTCGTTCGTCCACACGATGGTGGCGCGGTCGTCCGAGCTGGACAGCGCCAGCGCATAGGCTTCCGCCGGCAGCAGCCGGCCCATGGCATGGTCCACGTACTGCAGCACGGTGCCGGTGAGGATCTGGCCTTTGTGCTCGGCACGGATGCGGGCGAGTGCCATGCGCAGCAGTGACTTGTCGATGTGGGAGAGGTCAGAGGCCAGCAGCGCCAGCGCGGCAGGGCGAATCTGCTGTCCGGACAGCTCCATGGTGGCGCCCAATTCCTCCAGCAGCCAGTCGGTATCTTGCTCGTCAAGCATTGCCGCCCTCCTTGCGCTGGCGCGTCAGGCGCTTGGCTTCCTCGATGGCATCAAAGTTGGCGCTGCTCTTGTCAGCAGCCTGCGCTGCCGTTGCCGTCACGGCCTGACCGCATGCCCACTGGGTGCGGTATCCCTCGGCCTGGTTGACCAGCACGCCCATGCCGTGGGAGTTCTTCACCACAAAGGCCTCGTTGACGTTCGCCACGTACCACGCGGCCACCAGCGGTGCCTCCTCGTGGCCCAGGCGCTTGACCAGCGCTTTGACGTTGGCATTCACCGGGGCGTTGCGAACGGGCTTGACCCCGTATCGCTGCTCAAACGCGAAGCTGTAGGCCGCCCATGTCTCCCGGCAAGCAGCCTGCAGTGCGGTTTCCTCGGTGTTTTCAGCTTGCCCTGCCCCACCACGGCCCGACTGCAAAGCAGGCGGGGATGATTCATTGGCGGTTAAGTGACGGTTCAACTGATGATTTGGGGGCGGCATTTGCCCCTCTAGACCGGCGGCATCTGCCGGGGCTGGGGCGGCATTTGCCGGGGGTACTGCGGCATTTGCCGGTGGGGCGGCATCTGCACCCGGGGCGGCAGCCGCAGGGGGGGCGGCATTTGCCGCCACATCGGTTTTGCGCTTGGTGGTGCGCTTGCTCTCCGCCGGAGCCTTGGCCGGGTCAAAGCGCTTGGGGCAGACGGTATAGCTGGTGCTGGTGTTGTGGCGGTACTCGCGGAACACAGCGCCAGCCGCTTGCAGCCAGGCCAAGGCATCGCGCACAGCGCGCTCGGACAGGCAGGTACGTGCGGCGATGGTCCCGACTGCAGGCCAGCACACGCCATCGTCGTTGGCTTGGTCAGCCAGAGAAATGAGGACAGCCTTCTGGCTTGGGCTCATGCCCTGCAGGGGCCAGCAGGCCGCCATGATGATCGTGCTCATGCTGTCACCCCGCCGCTCTGCTTCAGGCGCACCTGGTGCTGGCTCCACAGGCCCGCAATCCATTCCACGCCCTTGGGGGTGAACTTGGTGGTGTTGAACGCATGGTCGTTGGCCGTTGCCACACCGGCGCGCACCACAAAGCGGCCCGCTTCGATATGGTTCTGGTATGCCGTCCATTCATTTGCGAGGCGGTACATGATCTTGGCGTCCTGCAACCAGGTGCGAAATTCATGCTCATTGGCCTGCAGCAGCTTGGCCACCTGCCTGAAGCCCATGGAGCCGTTGGCCGCCACATAGCGGTCCACATACTCCACCTTGGGCGCAGCCAGCGCCAGCTGCTCCTGCTGAGCTTCGATCTGCTCGGCCTGCTCTGCAGCAAGGCGCAGCGCCTGGGCCATGGTCTGGGGAAGCCTGGGGGCCTGCTGGGCCTCCAGCTCCTGCCAGCGTGCAATGACGCGGCGGCGAAGCATCACGTTGTAGCCAGCCAGCAGCGTGTAGGTCAGCTCGCGGCCCAGGTGGAAAGCCGTGGTGTATCCCCGTCCGTCCTGGTCTTCGCGCACATGCTCCAGTTCTGGATCATCTTGCAGGCTGTCCAGCATCGCGCGAATGTCGCGGTTCACATGACCCAGCTCCTTGCCCGTCAGCTCCGCAATCTCGCGGCTGCTCATGGTCAGCGGCACGGCCGCCGGTGAAAGTGTCGGATTCAGATTCATCGGCCATGCCCTCCGAATTCGCGGCCCTCAAATGGCACTGCCATTTGTGCGCGGATGTCCATAGCATTGGCGTCATGCAAAGCTTTTTCAGCAACCATCAGCGTGTATGTCTTGCCATACACCCAGGCGTACATGCAGTCTCGCTGAGCGCTGGAGCCGTCCTGGTTGCGCTCGGCGGCCTTCCGGCGGAAAAGCTCGTCGGTACGGGAGTCAAGCCAAGTTTTGGCAGGGGTGTCCAGCTTTCCAAACGGGCCGGCAATGCCACGGGCAAACATGGGTGTGAACTCGTCCCCGGCCAGATGTTCGATCGCGTGATCCAGAACTTCCTGCGCTTCCTCGGGGGGCAGCCCCTTGAGCGCGTCCAGAACAGCAGCAAGCGCCGTGTTCTGGGCCTTGGACAGGTGAGTGAGTTGCGCGATGCGCTTGGTGGTGTCAGTCATTGCCCACCTCCTTGGTTGAAGTGGATGGCTGCGCCAGCTCAGGCCAGATTTGGGTGTACTGATCGGGAAACAGATCCTGCCTAGTCACAGAAGTGAGCTTCTCAAGGCTTGCAGCGCAAGCAGCAGGGATCGGGCGTCGTCCGCTGATCCACTGAGATATCTCGGAAGGGGATTTGCCCAAGGCTCGTGCCAGAGCAGTCGGGCCACCTGCCTCAGTGCTGGCTCGCTTTGCAAATGCTGCATGTTTCATACAGCAAATTTAGCATAGCTAACCAGCAACATCAAGCCACGCTAAATTCAATACTTATTAGCATCGCTAACATGAAAGAATGGACTACTGAGGAAGAGGCTGCGAACCTGCGTCGCCTTCTTACCGGCGTTAAGAACAAAGCACAGTTCGCCAAGGACAATGGAGTTCCAGGCGGAGCGTCCATGCTTTCACAGCACCAAAGCGGACATCGCCCCATCAGCCTAGACGCGGCCAAGGCGTATGCAAAAGGGCTGGGAATCGGAATCGGAGAAATTGCTCCTCGCTTTGCAAAGCTGGTCTCAGATGTTTCGGAGCTTGCTCAGCCTGCGCCTCATCCAAAGGCACAAGAAATTGACCTGTCTGCATATAGCGCTGTTCCGATGTATCACGCGCCGGATGCAGTCATTGTTCCAGTGTTGTCCAACTGCGGCAGCATGGGGCCCGGCTCTGAGTTGTTGGAGTCAGATGTCATCGTGGGTGACCTGGCCCTGTCGCCTCACTGGATCAATCAGCAGATCAGACCCCAGAACCCGCAAGAGCTGCGCTTCATTCACGCCTACGGGGACAGCATGGCTCCTACCTTTACTGATGGAGATGTACTGCTTGTCGACACCGGACTCAGCGCACGCGATCCAAGTTCGCGCGAAGGCGTCTACGTGCTGCGCGCAAACGATCGTAATTTCATCAAGCGTGTCACCCCGACCTTTGACGGCAAGCTGCAAGTGACAAGCGACAACCCCAGTGCCAAGACTGTGCAAACGCTCAATGGCGATCATCAAGTGGATGTCGTCGGGCGAGTAGTATGGGCTTGGAACGGAAAAAGGCTGTAGCAGGCAAACTCCTGATTGGCCTTGAAATCATTCAGCCTAAAGCCCGTCATATGCGGGCTTTTTTATGCCCGCCAATCGTCCCTGATCTCGTTGATCACCCAGGCCACCAACACGGCCAGGATCCACAGACCAACCATTTGTGTCATGAGGGTAGACATCGCCGCTCTCCTTGAAGTGCGTGATACCTAAATGCTCCTCCTTCAATAGACAGCACGCAACCTGAGACAGCTCGCCTTGTGCGGGCTTTTTTGTCTTTGAACCACTGCGCACGATCAAGACACAGCAACGCTACAAAAAATATTTAGCACAGCTATTGCGCAATTAATTTAGCAACGCTACATTAAACCCATCGCAGCAACGCGGTGGGTGCCAAGTGATCGAGCCAGCACCTCAGGTCCTTAAAAAGCCAGAGATTCAATGCACGTCGTGAGACACGCTGCGCCCCGATGACTTTCCGGAACGCGCCGCGACTCTGCCGCCCCGAAGCGGTGGATGGTGCTAACCGGCGCAGATAGTGATCTGCATAAAGCTGCCAGAGCGAAGCGCAAGCCAGTGACAGTGGGAGATATGCGCCGCCGCCCGGAGCGCATCCGGGGTTCAAACGAAAGCCTTGCTAGCAGCGCTTTCGTTTGAGTAAAGTGAACCTATGACACGCATAAACACAACCGAAATCTGGGAGCGGCACGGCTACAAAGTCGAACGCATTGAGCAAGTGATGGGCGCGCCCCAGCGCAATGTGTATGGGCCCGACGGCGTGCTGCTGATCGAGGATGCCGAGTACACCCAGGAGACTGAAGCCCTGCGCGACCTCGGATTCATAGACTAAGCGCCGACCGCATCTGGCGGGCTCTTCTATCGGCCACCGACAGGTGGCTTTTTTGTATCCGGAGATCTTGAGATGTGAGCATTCAGCCAACATTTGTCATACATGCGCCCTCTCCCGCAGGGCAATAGCGGGGCCATCAAGAAAGAGCGCGGCAATGAAAAACTGCAACGTGGGTGGAGTTGGCAAATCCGCTCTTTTTCTTGATGGTGCCGGGGGTCGGCTCCCCGGTTATTACAAACCAGGCTTGCAAGGGCCTGGCTGGAATACTGCAAGAGGGTAATCGCACCGGTCTTAGGTGCCCATCATGACCACCCCGGGAAAGTAGCGGGGGCTATCTGGCGTGACTGCTCAAGCAGGTACGGCAGTTCAGGAATGGGCATGGGCTGGCGGCAATCAGGAACGCGACGCTTGCGTCGTGGCGACAGCGGTCACACCAGATGGCTCTACCCCCTTTGGTGTAAGACGGACTCCTATTGATCGCCCGAAAAGCATCATGCAGAATTCGGCCCCATCTACCTGTTACGCCGGGCCTGGGATCCCTCCTCCCTCCCTTACTGACCTCTTCCCCAGGCAGGGCCCGAAAGGGTCACCGGCTCTTTATTCAAGCCCGCAGCACCTGCTCGCGGGCTTTTCTTTTTGAGACACGCAGTCACGCACCATTTAGCTTGGCAACCTCATCAAAGAAAGATGACAACCGCGAAGGGAGGGTGCACCGTTTGAGGTTCCACAGATATCACAAGTTGAATCAAAGGTATCCAATCGCTCAATCTGTAAGCGCCTACATACCTGCTTACATCTGCCAGTTACAACAAGACGGACTCACAAAGATACGTCAGCTCGCAGGTTCTGCGGCCAGTCTCTGAGATGTAGGGAGTGTCCTCATGAAGAAATTTAATCCTGCTGCCAAGCACGCAAACCGCGCCTATGTACGCATGCATACATATGTGACGAAACATTTTGACTGGGATCTCTTCACCAAAGACTACCGCGTAGTCCTGAACACAGACCAGGATGGAGGTGTCACGCTGTACATCGTCAAAGTCTTCGACAAGAACGGTCAGTTGGCGGCACTGGGGCCAAAGATCCCTAACCAGATTACGTTCTCGTACCGCCAGGCGCCCATCATGTCGGTATGGACCGAGTTCTTCAACGACGGCAAATTCACCTGGCGCAATGTCTCATGCCGCTAGATGCGACAGCGGACACGCCAGGTGGCAAGTCAAGTTGATTTCTTTCCACCACCGACAAGGTAGACGTTGCCCTCAGCCACGTTGTTGAGAAGCTCGCGATACGCATTCACCAAATGATCGCGGCCAAGCCTGAATGCGGGGTCCGTCCTATCAGGTCCATCCTGATGCTTGGCATCTAGCTGTGCAGCGCGCAGCTCTCTCGCCACCTGGTGCGCAGTCTCTGGTGGAAGCACCTTGACGACTGCCGTTAAGATCATGGACAACGCAGCGAATGCGCCAGATTCTTCCTGGGTCATGAAGCACCTCCAGTCTGTTGACCCATTTTAGTTTCCAGCCGTGCATGGGGCTCATTTCTTCCCACCATCTCTGAACTATTCCCCAAGCAGACCCGAAAGGTCACCGGCTCTCTATTAAAGCCCGCAGCAACCGCTCGCGGGCTTTTTCTTTGTCCTCAGGAGATTTCATGCATTCGACTCCATCCCCTGCCCACACCACAAAGCTGCTGCTCGCGGCGCAGTGGGCTCTCACCGGCTTCGGCCTCTTCTGCCTGGTCGGCGCGGCTGTGGTGATCGCACTCACGCCAGAAGCCTGGCCCCTCTGAGCATTCAGCTCGGATAGCTGAACAAGATTTTTGAAGAGGAGATCCTCATGCTGAAGACGATTGTTGATTCCGTGCTGGTCATCGTCGGCGCTCTGCTTCTCGTAGCATGGCTGTCCGCGCCTGATGCCCAAGCCGATGAACCCCAATCCATCACCCAAAGCCTGCGCGACGAGTTCGCTTGCCCGGGAATGCATGCCGAATGGCTAGATGACAAAACGGTGCAGTGCCTCAAAGAAATGCCGTGAGTCACCTATGGGGCTTAATGCTAACCAGCAAGTAACAGGCTGCACCTATACTGAACCCAGTAATAGAGGGAGGTAGCATTGATATTGCTCGGGAGTTTTATTTATCACAGCGAAATTGCTGCCGATGTCGATATTGGTTGTGTGGCTGAGATCGCCAAGTTTTCCCGTGCCTTTAACCAGGCACACGACATCACTGGAGTTCTAATATTTGACGGTCAACGCTTCGTTCAGTACATCGAAGGTCCGCAGGAATATGTGATTGCGCTTGCGAACAAAATCGCCCTGGACACCAGACACACCAACTTCACCCCTCTTCATCAAGCCCAAGACATCACACAGCGCCTCTTCGCTCAATGGGCAATGGCATATGTCACCGATGATGACGCCGAGCCTCTCGCAAGCATGTTGACCGCGCAAGGGGACGCAGCATTAAGCAGCCTGCAGAAACTACTGCCCCAGTTGGACGCCGCATAGCGGAACGACAACCTATCCATTTACTGCCTGAGCGCAGTAAAAATCTGAATCTCTCAAAAGCCCGCAACCGCGGGCTTTTTCTATTTCTGGAGACCCGATGTTCAAGAGCATGATCATTTACCGCATTGCCGAAAGCTGGCAAAGCGATCTGCAGGCGCTGGAGGATGCCCTGCAAAAGACAGTCTTTGAGGAGTGCGGCGCCACGCAGGAGCGCTCCATCGGCTGGGTACCGCCGCGCGGCGAGGCCCATGGCCCGCTGGCGGAAAGCGTGGCCGGTCAATGGGTGATGCGCTTCATGACCGAGGCCAAAGTACTTCCGGCCAGCGTGCTCAATCGCAAGGTCAACGAGAAGGCCGAGCACATCGAAAAGACAGAGGGCCGCAAGCCCGGCAAGAAGGAAAAGCGCGACCTCAAGGACGAGGCCAAGCTGGACCTGCTGCCCATGGCCTTCACCAAGCAGGGCAGCATGTGGGTCTGGATCGATCCTCAGGCCCGCACCTTGGTGCTGGACACCAGCGCCCAGGGCCGCGCCGACGAGGTGGTGACGCTGCTAGTCGAAGGCCTGCCCGGCTTCGCTCTGGCCCTGCTGGACACCCAGACCAGCCCACAGGCCGCCATGGCGCATTGGCTGATGACCCAGGAGCCGCCCGCCGGCTTCACCGCCGACCGCGAAACGGAGCTGAAAGCCTGCGACGAATCAAAGGCGGTCGTGCGCTACGCCCGCCACCCGCTGGATATTGATGAGGTCCGCAAGCACATCGAGCAAGGCAAGCTGCCCACCAAGCTGGCGATGACCTGGGACGACCGTGTGAGCTTTGTGCTGACCGAAGGCCTGCAGATCAAGAACATCGTGCTGCTGGATGCGGTCATGGACGGCAACAGCCAGGACGATGACGGCTTCGATACCGATGTGGCCATTGCCACCGGCGAGCTGTCACGCCTGATTCCCGACCTGATCGAAGCATTGGGCGGCGAAGGCCGCACCCGCCTGGGTGACCTGCCCGCCTCGCTGGCTGGCAGCGCCAGCGGTCACTCATCACTTCAGCGCAGGTGTGAAAACAACGACTAACGCAGCCACTGCGGCACTTCCTAGAACAAGTCGGCCAGCAATAGAAGTCCAGAGAGTGACTTGTCGTGCCTTAAGCCATAAATAGCAATTCTTTTGCTTTTCACGGTCGAACTCAAACAAGCCCATATCAAGCCTCTTTTGGATGACTGACAGACCGTGCTTGACCTCCCACTCCTCAAGCAATCTGCGCGTTCGATCATCAAGTGCCATACCCGGTCCGTACTCAGGTGAACAAAGCAAAGCGCTGAATGTAACTAACTGTTTACTGGCTTGGGATTGATTTTTTCTAATAACCATACGCCCGCCAAAGAGTGGGCTTTTTCTTTGGAGGCCTCCATGAGTCTGACTTTCGTGAATCACAACGGCGACCCCATCACCGATTCCCGCATGGCCACCATGCGAGCTCAAGGAATGGAGCTCGAACGCCAGCGCCGCCTGACTACCAAGGCGGATCCTGTGTCCGTACACAAGGGCTGGCGCGTCTCAGGTATCGCGCCTGGTCTGCTGGATGAGGCAAAGCAGGCACACGAGCGGCTTTGCCAAATGGCGCAAAAGGCAGGAGGCAAACCGCCGGAGCCGTTTGATGAAACCGCATGGCTGCGCACAGCCAAGCGCACTGCAGTGCGTAGCAAGCCCTACATCCTTCAGGAGGCAGCTCAACAATGCAAGGAGCTGGCCGTCAAGGCGGGATGGCTGGAAGTCCAGTTGATAGAGATCAAAAAGGTAGTCGCCTGAGTTATCAAAAATCTGATCTGCACACAGTGCCACCCGCGAAGACAAGGCTACACATTTGGAACGATTTTCATTCGTGCAACTGAGGCCGCTTTTGATGACTTTTGGCTGCTTTTGTGCTCGTAACAAGAGTTCGGCTGACAGCAATCTATCAGCCTGCGGTGGTGTAATAATTTGTGACAAAAGCGAAAATACGAGCATCGAGATTCCAGATCGCCGTTTAACGCTCAGGGTTGAAATGATTGCTCTTTGATCGGGGAGGCTCTGGTCAGATGTCCGCGAATTACAACTTGTTGGTACTGACACCACCTCTGGCGCTACTGGTTCTTGCTGCCGTCCTGATGGTTGCTTGGTTTAACCAACGATCCCAGCGCTTTCTGTTTTGGCAAGCCTGCGCCTATTCGCTCACGGCACTGCCCCTCGCTGCTCAAACCTTGATTCCCCTTGAGGTGCTCACGCGCTATGCGCTATTGATTGGCAGCATCTATCTGCTGGGAGCCTGGTGTCTTGCGAAGTGCTGGGCGGACAGGTGGCGTGTATCAACGCATCCGCACATTGCACTGCAGATCTCCATCGTCACCTTAGCCGTTGTGTATCACTTCAGCTGGGTGAATCCGATTCCTTGGGTTCGCATCTGTTCCTTCAGTATAGGCTCGGGCTTGGTTCTAATGCTGCCTATCCTGCAGGTCCGCTCAAGGATGAGCTCTTTACACTGGCTCGATAAATTGCTGCTCTGGCTAAGCATCGCATTCACTACCTATACCTTCACTCGGCCCGGTTTGATCTGGCTGCTGGGCTACTCGGATCTTCGGTCATTGCCAAAGTCGCCCTACTGGCTCCTAACGCTGGTGAGCATCTTGAACTTCGCGCTGCTCTTCAGCTTGGTGATGACTGCTATTGCCGCGAAGGAAACGGTAGACAAGCTACGACGTGAGCGAGACCTTGATGCGTTGACCCAGTTGCTGAATCGCCGCTCTTTTCAAGAATATGCCCAGCAGCGCCTCGCTGACATACGGCTCTATCCGATGGCCGTGCTGGCCTGCGATATAGATCACTTCAAGCGCATTAACGACTCCTGGGGCCACAAGCGCGGCGATGAGGTTCTGCAACTGGTTTCAACGACTCTTAAAGACAGCGTGCGGGAGAACGACCTTGTCGCACGGTTCGGCGGGGAAGAGTTTGTGCTTTTGCTGACGGAGATTTCACTGAAAGATGCCGAGGCCATTGCCCTTCGCATCCAGCGCGACCTCCGCTTGAACAATGAAGTTCTCCCATCAGGCTACACGTTGACCCTGAGCTTCGGGATTTCAGCGCTCGACAGCAACACGCCATTAGATCAAGCCCTGCGAGAGGCCGATCGGCTTCTTTACGAAGCCAAAAATGCTGGGCGAGATCGGGTGCACGTATCCGGGGGCAACTATCCGGATATATCCATCGAACTCGATCCCGTTGCAAACCCAAGCTACCACATGCCCTACAGCAAAAGCCCATAGCGCCCTCGCAACGAGCGTTTCACCCGTAATCACCACAGCCCACCACCCGCTTTTTTCATTCCATAGAAAGCGTTCCAGGAATGAAGAAGCGTAATCTATAGGCCGAGTCACCGAGGAGCAGACATGGCGAGCAATGCTTCACAACCCGTACAGGCATATCGCTACGAACTGTTGCCAGAAAATCTTCACGCTGATTGGAAGATCATCGTTGACAGGGTTCGCGCAGCCTATGACAAGAAGCCGGAATCGGCGATACAGCTGGAGAACGCTCGTCAGCACGGGTTCGGCTTTGTACGCGCACTCGTGGCAGCTGGACTTGTCACCGTTGTGGCCAAGACAGACCTGATGGAGCTATTGCTATACCCCAGATCGTCTTGCTGACTACAAGGATCCCCAGTCTATAGACGGCTCGCTGCTTGCCATCGCTTCAGCCGACGTTGGTCAGGACGACCAGTCACTACCTATCCACCCATCACCTGCCCGCCATTGAGCGGGCTTTTTGCTTTCTGGAGACACGAATGCCCCGAGAAATTGCATGCACCGAGGATCGCTTCCTCAAGGATGCGCAAGCGCACCAGATGGAAGTCATGCGCGACGACGGTGTGAACCGTCATTTGCGGTTCAAAGATCCCTCCAGCCGCGCCTACTGGTTCGACATCATCACTTGGCCTGGCACGCTGTGCATTGATGGCGACATGGGAACTTTCGTATTCCGACGCTTGCAGGACATGTTCACGTTCTTTCGCACAGATCAAGAGCACTACAACAAAACAGGCCGCGCTGATCAACTGGCAATCAACCCTGGCTATTGGGACGAGAAGCTGCTCGCACCGGCACCAAGGGATGTCATGGAGTTCAGTGCCGATAGCTTTCGGGAGCATGTCAAAGAGGCATTTGATAGCTGGGTTGAGTGCAGTGAACCCGATGCTGAATACAGCACCCAGGCGGAGCACGACCAATTCAGCGACGACAAGGCAGCGCTTTGGAGCGCTCTGAACGATGAAGTTCTATCGACTGCCGATGATGGCGAAGTACGAGCCTACGACGCTGCCCGCGACTTTCGATGTGATGACGTGCCTGGCTTTCAGATGGATGACTGCTGGGAGTGGAACTGCAAGGAATTCAAATTCCATTTCCTATGGAACTGCTATGCCATCGCGTGGGGAATCAAGGCCTACGACAACGTGAAGCAACAGGCATCAGTCACCTAACCAACACCCCAGCCCGCCGCCGCGGGCTTTTCTCATTCTGGGAGCCACCTATATGCAAGACAAGATCACGATCGCAGATGCACCTGACTGCTTGAACACCAATGACAAGGCTATGTGGGTGCTGGGATATGAAGCGGCTATTGAAGCCCGCGGCCAGTGCCTGCACCAGATTCAGGAGCCAGCCCCTGTGCTGGCAGCGCAGCCCATTGCATGGCCCAAAAATGCGCAGGATGTGCGTGATTTCTTCCGCTCTGATTTCATCACTGCGCAATTTGCAGCAGAAGACCAGACGCCATGCGACGAAGACAGGTATCACATCAGCGCGCATGACTTCTTGAGCGCTGTGAACTGGTGGGCTGACTTTCCTCACATCCCCCGTACCCCAGAGGCAGCGCCCGCAGCCGTGGCAGTTCCTGATGACCGCGCCGCCTTTGAGCGCGAGCTGATTGACAACCATCACTACGTCCCGTCCGACTTCTCTTTTAAAGACGGGTTCTATGGCGGCGACGATGACTACATCCAGTTTGGCTGGGATGTGTGGCAGGCCCGCGCCGCGCTTGACGCCACCCCAGCAGCCGTGCCAGTGGTGTTGCCTGAGCCTGATGCAGCCGTCAGCGAATTGATGCGGCTGGTTGAGATGGCGTCCATCCAAAGGGCATCAACGGCAGTCTTGATTTACACAGGGCAACCAAAAGAGCTATCGGATAAGTCTTCCGCACAGGAGCAGGAAACTGTGAGGTCAATCGAATCCAAGCTGCGCGCCCTGCTGGCTACTGCTACCGGACTTCCCGCGCAGGCGGTGCCCGCCTTCTGCCACGTTGCCTCATTGAAGCTCAAGAGCCTGCAGGAGCGCGGCTACCAGATCACCGGCTACGCGCTGGAGAAGCCCGTGGAAGGTGCGCAGCCAGAACGTGGCTTCATCAACCATGGCGGCTTTGTTGGCTGGTGGTGGGATGGTCAATCACCCCAGGCGCAGGCAGACGCGCGGGATGCGGCACTAGCAGCGAGTGAGCAGGATGCGCTGCGATTGGTGCGCCAAGCCGTGCGCGATTTTCACTATGCACTGGACAACAGGAAGCATGGCGGCGTGGCGGCAGGTGCAGCAATGAATGCAATCGAATTGGCCCTGAATATGTACTGGCAACAGGGCCAGGAGGCTGACAGGCGCGCAAACCAAGCAGCGCAAGGGGGCGAGTGATGTTCTTCGACTTGCCATCAGACAAAACGTGCATCCATCCGGAGCACGACCCGCCGACTGGCCTCTACATCCCACCAGGAAAGGGATACCGCCATGTCTGCCCCGCCTGCAAGACGGTCAAAGACGTTATCCCGCCGGACTACTCCCTCACCCTACCCGATCCAGTCAGGCGGACCGTGGTGCAGGGCTGGAAGCTGGTGCCTGTGGAGCCGACAGAAGCCCAGCTGGCAACTGTTCGCAGCCAGAAAAGCCATCCGTGTGCACCAGATCGCTGGGACTCAAACAACCGGCGTATGTACATGCGAATGCTCGCCGCGGCGCCACTGCCACCAGGGGACGACCCCCAACACCTGACAGACGGCGAAATCATTGCTGCCCAAGAAAGCCTTATCGCGGCCAAAGATGCGCTGTATCGCTCACGTATCGGTCTGCAGTGCTCGCGCTGCAAAAAAGGGACGTACCGCGCTGACGGCAATGGGTACTACGACTTTCACCGCTGTGACAGCTGCCGGCACGTACCCATGTGGGGCAGCGATGGCAATGAATTCGGAATCCAGGAGAAACGAAATGGCCCGTCCATCTAAACGAGAGATCCGCCGCGCTCGCCAAGAGAAGCAGCAAAACCGCAACCCCGAGCCCCGCCACTGAGCGGGGTTCTTTTTTGGAGCAACGCATGAACCCAGCGGTTCTTGATGCCTGCTGCGGCAGTCGAATGATGTGGTTCGACAAAGCAGACCCGCGCGCGGTGTTCGTGGATCAGCGCCGCGAAACCATCACCGTCACTGACAACTCACGCGGCAATGCGACTGGCCAGCGCGTGCTGCGCATCGAGCCCGACTGTCTGATGGACTTTCGCGCTCTGACCTTCCCAGATGGGGCCTTCAAGCTGGTGGCGTTTGATCCGCCTCACCTTGTCCATGCGGGACCGAAATCATGGCTTGGAGCCAAGTACGGAAAGCTAGGACCAGACTGGCGCGAAGACCTGCGCCAAGGCTTTGCCGAGTGCTTCCGCGTGCTGGAGCCAGGTGGGACCTTGGTGTTCAAGTGGAACGAAACGCAGGTGAAAGTGAAAGAAGTCCTAGCCCTGACACCAGAGAAGCCACTGTTCGGTCAAGTCAGCGGCCGCTCGGGAATGACTCACTGGCTCGTTTTCATGAAGCCATGACCCAGGCAACCAGCGCCAGCACCGTGGGCCTGCCAGAAGACAAGGCCTACATAGCCCACCACTTCAACTGCCCTACTTGCTGCGCTGCTGGTCTATCCGGCGGCAAACAGGCGCGCTGCCCCCAAGGCCAAACGCTGTGGGACGCATACAACCGGGCCACTAGCTTCAGCAACTAAGCCAGCAGCACCCTTCATGCACTGCTCCGCGCCGGAATGCTGGACGGCATTAATCACCAGCCCAGTGAGGCTGGCCGCAAATATTTCACCGCACCGAAAGCGAAATCATGACTGCTACAGCTACCCCATTCCCCTTCATTATTCTGTCCAAGGAGGCCGCGGCGAAGGCCTTAACCATTTCCATCACCACTTTTGAAAGCGAAGTGCGCTCCAAGCGATACCCTCCGGCGCGTGAAATCTCACCTGGTCGCATCGGTTGGCTGTATGAAGAGCTGTTGGCTGTGGCTCGTAACCTGCCCGTGTCACACGGACTGCCGCCACGCAACAGCGGTTATGGGCGTGCAGGCAAAGCCAAAGAAGCCAGTTCCTCCAGGCGCTGATCAACCTTGCCGAGCCAGTAAATGCGCTCGGCATCATAGGAGTAGGCGTTGTAAGTGCCTTCGATCTTCTCTGGCATATGGCCCACGATGGCCTCGGCAATCTCCTTGGGGCAGCCTAGCGCGGAGAGCATGGTGCGTGTTGTGCGACGCAAGTTATGAGCACTCCAGTCCGTCACAGGCAAGATCTTTCTCACTCGCCCCTTGCGCTTTGACTTCGGGCTATATGGCTGCAAGTCGTAGAGGTATCCCGAAAAAGTATGGGTGCTATAGCGATTGCCTGTGGCACCCACAAACAAATTGCCTTCATCGTCTGCCTCCCTGCGGCGACGTTGAATTATTTCTCGGGCCCGGCCAAGCAGCGGAACCCGTAAGTCTGTCGCGTCAGGGAAGCGCGCATTCTTGGTCAGCGCCTTCGGGATCGTCCACCACAGGACGCCATCCTTTTCAGCAAGGTGCTCGACATTCATCCCAAAAATCTCAGATCCTCGGGTACCCGTCCACAAATACAGAATGACGGCATCCCTGCCGATCACATGCATATTGGGCAGCCAATTCAGCAGCACACCAATTTCGTCGTCGGTCAAAAAGCGCCTACGCCGGCCGATGTGCTTGCCACCCATCTTCTTCCCCTTGGACAGCAAGCGCCCTTTCTGGACTGATCGCCACCAGTTCGGCGTTTCCCCAGAAATACGGCCTGCGTCTAAGGCATAGTCCCAGGCACCGCCAAACATGGAGCGCAACTTCTGCGCTGCACATGGTGCGTCAATTTTTTTGTCTTCAAGGATTCCAAAGGCGATCTGTCGAGTGACGGAGTCTGCGGGCATGTTGGCGAAATCTGGGTTCGCCTCAAACAATCGCAGAAAGGCACTTTTCGCGGCAGCCAGACCTTCAGGCTTTCGCGAATGGGCCAGGTGCCCGTCCACATAGTCCTGCGCCAGACGCTTCACGCTATAAACAGCCTCTTCCTGGGGAAGCAAAGCCTTTTTGCTCTCTTCTTTGGCCTGCTTACGCTGCTCAACAATATTGACACCCGCCTCACGGTCAGCGCGGTACTTTGTCCATATGCCAAGCGCCTCCTGAATGTTCATCTCAGGCCAAGACCCCAGCTTGACCTGCTTGAGGCGACCGGCAACATCTCGATAGCGATAAGTCCAAGTCTTGGACGATTTAACTGCCACAAGGCGTAGGCCTGGGCATCCCTCAACGGCTAGCACCTCACCGGGTGCAAGCAGCTTGGCTGCGCGAACGTCAAAGTACATAACTTCCTGAGCCCTCGGCCTTAGCCTCAACCAAACCCAATCAAACTCGTCCGTATAGGGAAAAGAGTCAGTATAGGTTTTAGTATAGGTTTTGTGGAATTTATGCAGTTTTCAGAGGGAAACCGCCGTTCTACCATTGAACGACACCCGCGTCTGCGACGAAGCCACGACTGCAGCTGTCTTCGACACGCTCACAGTTCCAGGCTGAGAGCTTGGGCTATCGTACATCAAGGCTGTGTAGCCTCCGTTCAAAATCGGAGCATTTTGGCAATTTTTTGCCTCGGAGTTTCCCCGAAAACAGGGTTTTGAGGACCAGCCTTTCTTCCTCGTTGTTAGGGACACTCCGGTCACGACTGCCTAGCCTCAAATCACATGGGTAAAATTGTGCGGGATCAAAGAGCCTGCATTCAACTGCTGCTCCAAGCGTCGAGCAAAGTCCTGGTCCTGGAGCACGCAAGTCTCGCTACGGGCAAGCAGGTTGCTCTCGTTTTGCGCTTGACCAAGATCTTCAATAATTTCTGTAAATACTGGCCAAGTACTGACCGCCTCTGCCGAATCATGCCGCTTTGCTTCTGCGATTTTTTCCTGCCCGCTGACCGCCGTGCCTTGTCTGAAGCACAGGCGGCTGGACGATGGAAGCCGGCCTGCGGAGCTGCGGCATGACGGAGCAGCAGCTTTATGACCTGGCTCCTGCGCTGGAGTTGATGGCTTTCGGCCTGGTGCTGGCCCTGGGGCCCTTGTGCTGGGTCTGGTGGCGCAGTCGCGGCACCGGCCCCGGCAAACGTCTGCAGGCCCTTTGCGTGCTGACGCTATTCCTGACCTTCGATCTGGTCTTGTTCGGCGCCTTCACACGGCTGACGGACTCGGGCCTGGGTTGCCCGGATTGGCCTGGCTGCTATGGCACGGCCAGCCCTATCGCAGCACATGCCCAGATCTCCGAGGCGCAAGCTGCCATGCCGACCGGCCCGGTCACCCATGGCAAGGCCTGGGTGGAAATGATTCACCGCTATCTGGCGACCACGGTCGGCGTGCTCATCATTGCGATGACGGTCATGAGCTGGAAGCAGGCGCGGGCCGCCAGACGCAAGGGTCAGCACGCGTCTTTCAGCGGCGCGGCCAACCCCTGGTGGCCGACTCTGGCTCTGGTATGGGTCTGCATACAGGGCGCTTTCGGCGCCTTGACGGTCACCATGAAGCTGTTTCCGGCCATCGTCACCCTGCATCTGCTGGGCGGTACCGGTTTGCTGGCCTTGCTGGCCATTCCTGCATCGGGACTGAGCCAGCAGCAGGCCGGTCGCTCTGCGGCCCCGATTGCCGGACGCTTGCGCATCGCGCTATGGCTGTGTCTGGCGCTGCTCATCGTCCAGGTCAGCCTGGGCGGCTGGGTCAGCACCAATTACGCCGTGCTGGCCTGCACGAGCTTCCCTGGCTGCCAGGGCAGTTGGTGGCCGGCCATGAATTTCGCCGAAGCGCTGCAGATCTGGCGCCCGCTGGGCATGCTCAAGGACGGCAGCCACATCAGCTTCGAAGCGCTGACCGCGATCCACTACACCCACAGGCTGGCAGCCTATGTGGTGGTTCTGGCACTGGCCAGCCTGTGGTGGGCATTGCGCCATGCCCCTGCACTGGCCAAGCAGCGCCGGCTGCTGGGATTTTTTGCGGTGCTGCAAGTTCTGACGGGTCTGTCCAACGTGGTGTTGGACTGGCCCCTGGTGGCGGCCGTGCTCCACACCGGTGGAGCCGCGGCCCTGGTAACGATTGTGGTCTGGAGCCTGGCCGTGACGCGTAGCCATGCCGTCACCGCCCCCGACCCTGAAATGGCGCACCGCCCTGCCTGAGGCATAGCGCAAAAGAGTGATTGCATGAGTCAAAGTGAAGCCTTGTTGAACAACACCTCGCGAATCAGCCAGTTCTATGCGCTGACCAAGCCGCGCGTGGTGCAGCTCATCGTGTTCTGCGCCCTGATCGGCATGGTGCTGGCCGTGCCCGGATGGCCCACGGCCAATCAGTGGATACATATGGGCGTCGCCTGCGTCGGCATCTGGCTGGTGGCGGCTGCCGCTGCGGCCTTCAACTGCCTGGTGGAACGTCATATCGATGCCAAGATGAAGCGCACATCATGGCGCCCCACGGCGCGCGGCGAACTATCCAGTCAGCAGGCACTGGCCTTCTCGGCCATTCTCTGCATGATTGGCGCCACGATCTTGCTGGTCTGGACCAATGCGCTGACGATGTGGCTGACACTGGCCACCTTTGTCGGCTATGCGGTGATCTACACCGTGGTTCTCAAGCCCGCCACGCCACAGAACATCGTGATCGGCGGAGCTTCAGGCGCCATGCCACCCGTGCTGGGCTGGGCCGCCATGACGGGCAATGTCGGCCCCGAGGCACTGATTCTGTTCCTCATCATCTTCCTCTGGACCCCTCCCCACTTCTGGGCACTGGCCCTGTACCGCGTGGAGGACTACCGCCAATCCGGCCTGCCCATGCTGCCCGTGACCCATGGCAGCGAATACACACGCCTGCAGATTCTGCTCTACACCGTTGTGCTGTTTGCGGCCGGTCTGCTGCCCTTCATGTACGGCATGAGCAGCTGGCTGTATCTGTTCGCGGCTGTCGTTCTGGGTGCAGGCTTCATCGCCTATGCCGTGGCCCTGTACCGCAATTACTCGGACGAGCTGTCGCGCCGCACATTCCGTTTTTCACTGCTTCACCTGAGCCTGCTGTTTCTCGCCCTGCTCGTGGATCACTACCTGTTCATGGCCTGATCTTTCAAGCCCTGCCATTGCAAAAGCCCGGCTCGCCGGGCTTTTCTACGTCTGTCGGAAAGTGATCTTCCCGTGCGTTCCGAGTCTAGGTTTGAGTGCGGATTCAATGGATCTTGTGCAGCCCTGCCAAACCCCGGGCTCCGTGCCCAGGGCGCAACGTACCGCCGACGGCTCAACGGCGGCCTGGCCGGACACCCACTCTGATCACCCCGATCACCAAAAAAGGCCAGCCCCGACTACAGGGCTGGCCTTGAGCCTGCATCCGGCAGACCTAATCAAGCGTCCATTTACAGACCCTTGAGCAGCTTGCCGTTCACTTCCTTGCCGTACATGGAGTATTGGCCATGGTGCTTTTCGGCCGTGGCCTGCAGATTGCCGTTGAAGCGCGGATCCTGGCCACGCTCCTGGCTGTTGATGAAGGTCGCCACATCCCAGGCTTCCTGATCGCTCAGCGTTGCATTGCCGTAGGGCATGTTGTTCTTGATGAAGTTGGCCGCCTTGTCGATGTCATGCATGCCGGCACCCCAGTTATAGGAGTCCTTGCCCCACAGCGGCGGGAACACGGCCACATCGCCGACAAACTGGCCCTTGCCGTCTGCTGCGTGGCATAGCGCGCACTTGGCTTCATAAACCTTGGCACCGGCTTCATAGGTGGGAGTCTCTTCGGGCTTGCCCGCCTTCTTGAAACCTGCACCGGGCAGCTTCTCGCCCGTGGGGGCCTTCTGTGCCATCCAGTAGGCATAGGACTCCAGTGCCACCAGAACGTCATGACCGTCGTCCGGTGCCTTGCCGTTCATGGAGTACATGAAGCAGCCGCGCACGCGCTCGGCAAAGGTGTCCACATGGTCGGTCTTCTTGCGATAGGCCGGGTACATGGGGTAGGCCCCCCACATGGGGGCTGCGCCCTTCAAGCGACCCGCGTCAAGGTGGCAATTGGTGCAGCTCAGCGGGTTGCCCGAGAAGCCTACGGCATTGACCGGCGTGCGTGTGAAGATCGCTTCGCCACGGCGTACCCACTCGCCCATGGGGCCTTCCGGATAGTCGCTGACGCCGGGAGGTGTGAATTCGCCGGGCTTGGCTGCCACGGTCACGGCCTTGGCGTCTGCAGCAGGCGCAGCCACCTTGGCTGGTTCTTCAGCCTTCTTGGGGCTGCTGATGCTCATGCCATACCAGAGCGCGCCGCCCAGACCGGCGAACAGGCAGGCCACCACCGCGTATTCAGCGAGATTGGAGCTTTTGGAAGCAGTTTGTTGTTTGTCCGACATTGTCAACTCCCGAACTCTTAAGGCTTGGCGGTTGCTGCGGCAGCAGCGGGGTTGTGCAGGCGCTGGTAGTACGCAGCAACGGCCTTGACGTCATCAGCCGTGAGCTTCTTGGCCACAGCCCCCATCAGACCCAGTGGGCCGGCCTCGCGCTGCCCCTTGTTCCAGGCATCGATCTGACTTTGCATATAGTCGGCAGATAGATGGCCGATGGCCGGAAAGTCCTTGCCCACGCCCACGCCACCGGGGCCATGGCACTGCGCACAGGCAGGAATGCCGTCAGCCCAGCGACCACGCTCGACCAACCAGGTACCGCTATCGTCGCTCTTGCCGGGCAAGGCACCACGCACGCTCTTGATAGGCAGTTGCAGGCTGGCGTAATAGACGGCCACATCGGCGCGTTCCTGCTCGCTCAAGGCCTTGGCCATGGGAGCCATGACAGCGGACTGACGGGCTCCAGCCGCCAGCTGGTTCAGCTGACGCTCCAGGTAACCGGCGTGCTGGCCCGCCAGTGCAGGGAAGCCAGGCTGGCCCTCGCCCTTGGCACCATGGCAGGTGACACAGGCAGCCGCACCGCCGGCCGAGCCGGACTGAGCTATCTTTGCACCGGCAGCGACATTGCCGTTCAATGCAGCCTTGGCGGCAGCAGGTTCTTGCGCCCAGGCGCTGGTCGCCATCAGCATGGAAATGCCGACAGCCACCCACGACCGGGGCAGAGTCTTTGTGTTCAAGCGATTCATCTTGGGAATGGAGGTTTAAGCGGCTCAGATCTGCCGCACATCAGGCGTGTGCTGAACGCCGACGTCTGACCTGGAGTGTCACGAGCCAAAGCAGCCCAATGACAGCAAGCACATTGCCCGAAGATACTTATAGAAGATTAAGAGCCAATTAATGCTGCAAACAATTGGCTCCCCCAATCTGACTAATCAGGCAGCGCAGCACAGGACTTCACCGGAAGGCATAAACGCACCACCAGCCCTGTCGCCGCTTCTGGCGCCAGGCCGTTGTGCACCTGCTCGAATGCATAGCCCTTATGCTGCTGCCACTGGGCCAAGGGCAGCAGCTCCAGCTCACCGTCGCTGCACTGTGCAATGCGCTGCACAATCGCCAGCCCCAGACCGCTGCCATGGGCCTGATGCTGCTTGCGCCAGAAGCGCTGGGTCGCCACGGCACAGTCCTCGCTGCTCAGCCCGGGCCCATGATCAATCACCGTGAACTCCACATAACCGGCAGGATTGACAGGCATCGCCTGCGGCTTGTCGCCGCCGACCTGCGCCAGCTGCGGAATGTGGCGCAGGCCGAGCAGCACCGCAGAGTCGCCCGGCTCGCCGCTTGCCTGCTGCCCATAGCGCAAGGCGTTTTCCATCAGATTGCGCAATGCCGACACCAGCAGGGGCTGAGGCACGGCCACACGCAAGTCCTGCAGCCTGGCGTCATTCAGGGCTTGCCGAGGCAACCAGCGCAGGCGCAGCGAGCCCGAAGGAATGGCCGTGGCGGCCAATCCCCAGGCTTTTTCCAGAGCCTCCCAAGCACAGGCGGGCTCGCTACCGCAGGCCATGGCGCGAGAGCCTCCTGCAACTTCGCTCACCGGCTGGCAATCCAGCCTGGCCAAGAGCAGCAATTGCTCCAGCGTGTGCTGCAAATGCTCCACGCCCTCCCCCGCCTGCTCCAGCGCCTGCCGGGTCATCTGCCACTGTGCGGTCTCCGAAATCGGCCTGGGCGCAGCATCCTCTTTGCCAGCGCCGGGCTGATCCCTCAAAGCCACCATCTGAGACCCCGCATTGGCCACCGCCATCTGCGCCACCTGTACATGGGTTTTGACGGCAGTCAGCGGAGTGCGCAGCTCATGGGCGGCATCGTCGCTCCAGCGACGTTCGCGCTCAATGGCTTTGTGCACGCGCTGCAGCAGGTGATTGATGGTCTGCACCAGTGGCGCCAGCTCCTTGACCTGCCGGCCTTGCGCCACGGGCGAATCATCTCCGGGCGGACGCTCGCTCAACTCCTGGCGCAGCGACTCAAGTGGGCGCAGGCCGCGTGTCACCCCCCACCACATCAACACCATGCTGGCCAGCAGCGCCAGCACAAAGGGCAGGATGATGGTGTAGGCGAAACCATGTATCAGTCCCTCGCGCACATCGATGCGGTCGGCCGTGGCAATGCGCACGCCATGCTCCTCAAGCACATAAGTACGCCATGGCTTGCCGCCTTTGGTGATGCTCGAGAAGCCCAGCGGCAGCGGCCCCTGGAAGCTGGGCGCACCCGCAGTGCGAGCCAGCACCTGAGAATCGGTAGGCTCGGCCGCCTGCTCGGGAGCCGTATCTGCGAAATCCCCGGCGCGGCCGGTCTTTGCAGTTTTGGCGCGCGGTGCATCCAGCGGAGATGCCGGAATCAGTGCCGGGCGAGCCGCCGTGCCGCTCGCTTCATCCGACACAGCATCTGCATCCGGATCCATAGCATCATGCGTAGGTGCAGTCTGCACTTCGCTGCGAATCATGCTGACCTCGCAAGCCACACCATCACGCGCCACCACATTGAGCATGGGCCCCCAGTCCTCGGGACTGGTGTTGTGCGGCTTGAACTGGTGAACAATGCCCGCCACCATGCGGGCCGATGCAATCAGCCGGTCGTCGAGCACGGAACGCAGCTCATGTCTCATGCCGGCAAACATCCAGGCGGCCACACCGCCCCACAAAGTGCACAGAGCCAGACACAGCCAGACCAGCAAACGGACCCGCAGGCTGCGCATCAGCAACTGCCTCCCTGCACGCGCCCTAATCTGAAACCCACACCACGCACGGTCTCCACCATGTCCGAGCCCAGCTTGCGACGCAGATGGTGCACATGCACATTGACCGCGTTGCTCTCCACATCAAGGCTGTAGCCATAGAGGCTGTCGCGCAGTTGCTCCAGGCTCAGCACTCGCCCGGGCGACTGCAGCAGCGCGCGCAGCAACGCCCATTCACGACGCGACAGGTCCACGATGCTGCCCTCCCGTATGGCCTGGCCGGCGGCCAGATCCACTTTGACATCGCCCAGCACAATCCAGTCCACGGTACGCCCCGCCGCCCGTCGCAGCAGCGCATGCAGCCGTGCCGCCAGCTCGTGCAGATCGAAGGGCTTGACCAGATAGTCGTCAGCCCCGGTCTGCAAGCCTTCGATGCGCTGGTCCACTGCATCACGTGCGGTCAGCACCAGCACCGGCAGCTCCAGCCCCTGACGGCGCCACCGCGCCAGCAGATGCAGACCGTCCTCATCGGGCAGACCCAGATCCAGCACACATACATCGAAGTGGGAGGATTTGAGTGCCGCATCAGCCTGGCTGGCGCAACCCACCACGTCCACGCCAAAGCCCTGTAGCTGCAGGCCCGCCTTCACCCCGCTGGCGACCAAAGCGTTATCTTCCACTAACAGCACATGCATTTTTTCACTGCGCAACCGCCACCCGCACCATCACATCCGGAGATGTGAGCACCCGTTACGCGCCTTGTTTATCCGAAGCAGTCAAGCATCGCAGATTTGTCTTTTCGCAGCGTTAACCCCTGCTTAATCCCTTGCGCCCAAGATGCGGGGCTGCCTCATCCAAGACACCCAGCCACCACCATTCATGTCTCTTCGCTCTGCCGCAGCCCTCGTTCTGCTTTCAGTCCTGCTGACGGGGATGACTGCCTGGGCACAGCCGCTGACCCTGCCCAGCCTGAATGCCGACAAGCCCGCAGCGCAACCCGAAGTCCTGACTGCCGAACAGGCTTTCGAGCTGGTCCACGCCGAGCAAAGCGCCATCAAGACAGAGGCTGATGGCCGCCGCCTGCTGGAGCTGCGCTGGAACATTGCTCCTGGTCACTATCTCTACCGCGACCAGTTGCGCCTGCTCGATGCTCAAGGTCAGCCAATACCACTGCAGATTCCTGAAGGACGGAGCCTGAGCGATGCCTTTTTTGGCCATGTGCAGGCCTTTCACCGGGAGTTGCGCATTCAGGCCACGCTGCCTGAACGGTCGGCGCAATGGCCGCTGGAGCTGCAATGGCAGGGCTGTGCCGAGATAGGAATCTGCTACCCGGTACAGCAGCAGAGCATCAGCGCCGCTCAAGCAGGCATGGACGGGAATGCGGATGCCCCGACTCCAGCCCTGAGCGAAGGCAATACCGAAGCAGCTCAGCCTGGCTTGCTGCAGGCACTGGCCTTGCCCGCCAGTGTTCGGATAGGCCCTCTCGCTCTGCCCACCATGGCTCTTGCCGCATTTCTGGCATTGTTTGCCAGCCAGTGGTGGGCGCGACTCAGGCAGCGGCAAAGCGATCAGCCCGTAGAGACTCTGCTGCTTCAGGCCACGCTTGCTGGACTGGTGGCGGCGCGCGCGGCCTACGTCGTGCAATGGTGGCCCGAGTACTGGGCGCCCGTGAGCGCATCTCCCGCCAGCGTGCTGCAGATTCTGGATATTCGCGACGGTGGCTGGAACCTCTGGGCCGGACTGCTGGTGGCGGTTCTCTGGGCAGCCTGGAGCTGCCGCAGCCATGCACTCCTGAAACGTGGCGTGCTGCAGTCCCTGGGTGTGGGTGCGTTCATTCTGACGGCAGCTTACACATTGCGAAATTGGGTTGAGCCTCCAGAGGCTTCACTCCCCTCTCTGACGCTGGTCAGCGCTGCCGCTCAGCCCACGGATCTGCGCAGCTACGGCGGTCAACCGCTGGTCATCAACCTCTGGGCCAGTTGGTGCCCGCCCTGCAAGCGCGAGATGCCGGTACTGGCCCAAGCGCAAAAAGACCATCCAGGTGTGCGTTTCATCTGGATCAACCAGGGTGAAGACGCCGCTGCAGTGCTGCGCTATTTGCAGTCCATGCCTCTACCCCCTGCCCAGGTGCTCCTGGACCCTGAGCAGCTCGCCGGTCAGCACTGGCAGCAACGCGCCCTGCCATCCACCTATTTCTATGACGCGAACGGACGCCTGCGGTCCACGCGTATGGGGGAGCTCTCCCGCGCCAGTCTGAGCGAGCAGCTGCGCATCATTGCGCCCCCGACACAGGCCCCATGACTCAAGATGGACAAAGGTTTATCGTGCCACGTTTACAGCCCCTGTCACGCCAATTGATGGCGCTGACCCTCCCCATCTTCGCTGCAGCCGCAGCCACCATGGTGGCCGTGGCATACACCCGCGACGTGATTGCCGCCAGCGGCGCTGCAGCAAGCAGTGCGGCAAGCAGCGACCTGCCCTCAGCGCAGTTTCTCGCCGAGCAAGGCCTGCAGATCGTGGGCCCCATGCAAAGCTCCGGTGGCCTCAAGGCCTGGGCCGCCTACCGCGACCAGCAGCCCATCCCCATCTACCGCATGCCTGACGGCAAGCACTGGGTGATTGGCACCGTCATCGATGCCCAGGGCAAGGATGTCAACGCCAAAGCCTTGCACAACGCCGTGCAAAAGCCCATGGGCCAGGAGTTCTGGACCGATCTGGAGCGTACACACTGGATTGGCGACGGCAAGCCCGATGCCGCCCGCATCGCCTATGTGTTCACCGATCCCAACTGCCCTTATTGCAACCAGCTCTGGCGCGATGCCAGGCCACTGGTGCAAGCTGGCCAGTTGCAGTTGCGCCATATTCTGGTGGGCATGCTGCGCCCCAGCAGCGAAGGCAAGGCCGCCGCCATTCTGGCCTCCAAGGCACCCGAGCAGGCTCTTGCCAGCCATGCCATGGCCTATGCCGACGCTCATGGCAAGAATCCCGATGTCCTAGGTATTGCACCGCTGCAGCGCATCCCCCTTTCGGCCCGCGATGCACTAGCCAACAACGCCGCGCTGATGAGCAACGCAGGCCTGCGTGCCACACCCGCGACGATCTGGAAGAATGCCCAGGGGCTGGTGCAGATCCGCACCGGCATGCCGCCCGGGCTGCTGGACGAGTTGATGGACAAAGCTCCCGCCAAGTCGCCCGCACATTAGGATTCCAGTCACCGCATAGCCCCTGCACAGAATTTGCAAGCGGCTATCATCGCGCTAGCAAATCTGCCCCAACACCATGAGCCGACCTGACTGGAACACCCTGCTGCCCGCCATGCGCCCCAGCACCCGCATCGTGCTGCACGCACCCAGCACGCAAGCACTGGTCCGCGCACGCGGCAACTTCAAGAACCTGAAAGCCGCCAACCCCGAGTTGGAAGTCTGGATTGTCGTCAATGCCCAGGCCGTGCAAGCCGTGCTGGACCAGCCGGACGACATGGGCCCTGCTCTGGCACATGTGCTGCTGTGCCCCAACACGCTCAGGAACGCCGGCATCAGCGCACCGGACAATATTCAGGTGCTGCCCATGGGCGCCGTCGAAGCCATCGCCCGCATGCAGCAGGATGGCTGGACCTATATCCGCAGCTAAGCAGGCTGCGCTCGGCACTCCAGAGCCGTGCGCACTCCGGGCTAAAGACCCCAGTCCTTGAGCGCGGGCAACGCCAGCTGGGTTGCAGCATAGCCTTCATCGATGGACTCGCGCCCCCGGTAGAAGTCCATCAGCCCGACATGCGAGAGGCGCGGAGCAATCAGCACCTCGGCCGGGTCACCCGCCATGCGGCTGCGGGTGATGCGCATCTGCATGATGTTGACACTGGCCATGACCACATTGACCAGCGAGGGCACAGGCACAGAAGCATCGTCCTCGCCATCCCCCTCCCCCTTGCGGCCCCTGCGCATGACGGATGAGGACAATGTCTTCACGCTCGTCATGCTGCGCATCCATGCGCCCGCCCAACCGAGCGGCGAGCCATTCGCCGCCAGCGCTTCTGGAATCTGGCCCAGCGGCACCGGAGGCTCTTCCTCATCCAGATGCAGCTGCGAGACCCTGAGCTCGCGGGAATGCAGGTTGATCTCGCTCTCGCTCATGTCAACGGGCTTCATATGCCTGCGCATGATGTCGGCATTCAAATCGACGGCGATGACGATGTCCGCACCCATGGCGCGCGCCAGCGACACCGGCACCGGGTTGACCAGACCGCCATCGACCAGCAGCCTCCCCTCTCGCATCACCGGAGTGAACAGGCCGGGCAAGGCGATGGATGCGCGCACGGCTTCGGCAATCGAGCCCTTGCGCAGCCAGACCTCGGCACCTGTCTGCAGATCGGTGGCCACGCAGCCGAATGGCGTGCCCAGTTGCTCCACGGTTTCCTGGACGAAATTCTCGCGCCAGAACTCGATGATCTTCTCGCCCTTGAGCAATCCGCCGCCCAGATTGAAGTCCATGAAGCCGAAGACCTTGCGCTTGCCCAGGCCCAGCACCCAGCTCTCGAAGGCATCCATTTCGCCGGCCGCGTAGGTTGCACCGACCAATGAGCCAATGGAAGTGCCGCAGATGATGTCGGGGCTAACACCGGCCTCGCGCAGCGCGCGCAGCACGCCAAAATGCGCCCAGCCTCTTGCGGAGCCGCTGCCCAGGGCCAGGCCCACAACGGGTTTGCGTCGCAATTTGTTCATGTAGCCCTCCTTGCTGCTTCTACAGTCGACTCAACCGGGCTGCTCGCCCCTTAGCAGGGCCAGCATGCCAGCTTCGTCCAGCACGGGCACGCCCAGTTCCTCGGCCTTGGCCAGCTTGCTGCCCGCCTCGGCCCCGGCCACCACATAGCTGGTCTTTTTGCTGACCGAACCCGAGACCTTGGCACCCGCCGCCTCCAGCATATCCTTGGCGGCGTCGCGGCCCAGCGTGGGCAAGGTGCCGGTCAGCACCACGGTCAGGCCGGCCAGAATCTGAGGCGCCTTCTCGGCTGGCTCGCCTTCCTCCCAATGCACACCGCAGGCGCGCAGTTGCTCCACCACCTCGCGGTTATGGGGCTGGGCAAAAAAGGTGTGAATGCTGTCGGCCACCACCGGCCCGACATCCTTGACTTGCAGCAACTCCTCCACGCTGGCGTCCATGATGGCGTCGAGCTTGCCGAAATGCTTGGCCAGATCCCTGGCCGTGGATTCGCCCACATTGCGAATGCCCAAGCCAAACAGAAAGCGCTGCAGCGTGGTGCTCTTGGATTTTTCCAGGGCAGCCAGCACGTTCTGGGCCGATTTCTCGGCCATGCGATCCAGCGCTGCCAGCGAGCTCAGGCCCAGCCTGTAAAGGTCAGGCAGCACGCGCACCACCTGGGCATCCACGAGCTGATCGACCAGCTTGTCGCCCAGACCTTCGATGTCCATGGCACGGCGGTGGGCAAAGTGCAAGATTGCTTCCTTGCGCTGCGCGCCACAGAACAGGCCACCCGTGCAGCGGTGGTTGGCCTCGCCTTTTTCACGCACCACCTCGCTGCCGCAGATGGGACAGGTCTTGGGCATGCGGAAGTTGGGCACATAAGCAGGCCGCTCGCCCGGCACCCGTCCCACCACCTCGGGGATCACATCGCCCGCACGGCGCACTATGACCTGATCGCCCACGCGCACACCCTTCTTGCGGATGTCGAACAGATTGGACAGCGTGGCATTGGTCACCACCACACCACCCACCTGCACAGGAGCCAGGCGGGCCACGGGCGTCAGCTTGCCCGTGCGCCCCACCTGCACATCAATGGCTTCCATGAGCGTAGGCATCTCCTGCGCCGGATATTTGTGCGCCACGGCCCAGCGCGGCTCTCGCGACTTGAAGCCCAGCTGACGCTGCAGGGCCAGGCTGTTGACCTTGTAGACCACGCCGTCGATTTCATAGGGCAGATTGGCGCGCTCGGCACCGATGCGCTCGTGAAACGCTACCAGTTCAGAAGCACCCAGCGCAATACTGACTTGCGGTGCAACCGGGAAGCCCCAGGATTTCAAAGTCTGCAGCATGGCGTAGTGCGTGCCGAAGTCCGGCCCGCCCTGCTGCGGCGGCGTGATCTCGCCCAGACCATAGGCGAAGAACGACAGCGGACGCTGGGCCGCGATATTCGAGTCGAGCTGACGGACCGATCCGGCCGCCGCATTGCGCGGATTGGCAAAGGTCTTGGCACCTGCGGCCTGCTGGCGCGCGTTGAGCTTGTCCAGATCGGCCTTGGCCATATGTACCTCGCCGCGCACCTCCACCACAGGCGGTACATCGCGGCCTGCGGACAGGATCAGTGGAACCTGGCGAATGGTACGGATATTGTGCGTGACGTCTTCCCCCACCTCGCCATCGCCGCGCGTGGTGGCCTGCACCAGGCGGCCGTTTTCATAACGCAGATTCATAGCCAGGCCATCGAACTTGGGCTCGGCCACATATTCGATGGCTGCAGCGGACTCATCCAGCCCCAGTTCCTTGCGCACACGCTGGTCGAAGGCAATGGCACCCGTGGCCTCGTTATCGGTCTCTGTCTGGATGCTCAGCATGGGCACGGCATGGCGAACCGGAGTCAAACCGTCCAGCACCGCACCGATCACGCGCTGCGTGGGAGAGTCCGGCGTAACGAGTGCGGGGTAAGCCCCCTCCAGTGCTTCGAGTTGCTGATAGACGCGGTCATATTCCCCGTCGGGAACCGTTGGCGTATCGAGCACATAGTATTCATGTGCCCACTGGTTGAGCTGGGAGCGCAACGCGGCGGCCTTGGCCATCACGCTTTCAGGAACCCCATTTTTGACAGCTGCTGGCGCTTTCTGGCCCTGGGGTTCAGCGGAAAAAAGGTCTAAATTCTCGGTCATGCTCTGCCCGCTGGATATTCAAGGTCGGGGATAAAAAAGGCCAACATTGTTGGCCTGTTTGTTTTAGCTGAAAAGCCTTCTGGCAAGAAGTGAGCCGGCCGACAGCTCTGCGCTGTCGAGCTTGTCGTAGAGCAGCTCCAGGTCATGCTGAATCGGGTCCAGTGCCGAAACCGGCAGCAGATAGCCGTTCTGGTCGCAGAGCACGCCATCCATGGTCTGGCACAGTTGCTCCGCCACCTGGCGCAGACGCGCAAACGGCTGCTGTCCACGCGGCACCTGGGCCACGTCCAGGCTGAGCAGGAATTCGCGCACGACGGACTGATCCAGATCGTCGCCCATGGCGGCCTGGGGGTCGTAGTTCAGCACCAACACCGGAGGCAGGCCCTGGATGGGGGAGGCAAGCACCATGCGGCCCGGCATGGGCGTGATGACAAAGCCCAGGCGCTGGGCATTTTGCTGGACATAACCAGCACTCCAGGACGCCTGACGCGCACGCAGCATAAAGCTCAGCTGTGCATCGTGCTCGCTGGCGAACTGATCGAGCTCGCGTGCACGCGAGACCTCGTTGAGCATATTGGGCACGTCGGCCATGGCGCCCAGCGCATCGGCGAAGCGCTGCACCTTGGTGACGAACTCCGAAAACTCGATCTCGTTGAGGGCACCGGTACGGTTGGCCAGCTGAACACCGGCCTGAAAGCCCAGATAGCGCTGGCCGGTCTGCAACGGCTCCCACTGCTTGCTCTCCTGGTTCATGCCTTCAATGGCAAAGGGCTTGTTGCCAGCACGGCGGGTACTGGGCTGGGCCTGCAAGGCCACTTCACCAGGAACAATCTGGGCCACGGTGATCGGAGCAATCGCATCGATCAGCGCATCCAGATGGCCGCGTCGCTCCACTGACGGAGCGGGAGGAATCGAAGCGGCCAGAGGAGCATCCGTCAACACGGGCTCCACAGCCTGCGCGGCCTGCTCGGTCACTGCAGCAATGGCTGCATCCGTGCCCTGAGCGTTCACCTCCTCCACAGCATGCGCAGCCTCGGTCGTCTCGGCTTTGTGCTGGGCGGCCGCCAGGGCTTCCTGACGCTGCGCTTCCTCATGGGCTTCGCGCGCCACCAGGCGGGCCAGTTCGGCATCGGCTTCGGCAAAGCGACCTGCGGATTCGGGCATCTGCAGGGGCTCGGTACCGGGAATGGCCTTGCCGAAATCCCCCAGCACGGGCTCATGCTGGTATTTGGTCAGGTCCGCACCATGACCGACGGTGTTCATTCCGGGCTCGAGGCGCTGAGGATCTGTGTTTTCTTCCTCAGGCTCGGCCCGCTTGGGCGCATTGCGACGCGCAGTCCAGGAGTTGTAGGCAACGATCAGCGCCAACAGCACCACACCCAGGACGGCCAGACTGATTTGCAAGTTACTCATGTGAGAAAACGGTTCTTCAATAGGGGATGACCGGGCTCAGGATAGCTCAGCCATGGAGAGGGCGGACTCCATGTCCACCGCAACAATTCGTGAAACGCCCTGTTCCTGCATGGTCACACCAATCAGCTGCTCGGCCATCTCCATGGCGATCTTGTTGTGACTGATGAACAGGAACTGGGTTCCCTTGCTCATGCTGTAAACCAGCTTGGCATAACGTTCGGTATTGGCGTCGTCCAGCGGCGCATCCACCTCGTCCAGCAGACAGAATGGCGCTGGGTTGAGCTGGAAGATGGCAAACACCAGCGCAATCGCGGTCAGCGCCTTCTCGCCGCCCGAGAGCAGGTGAATGGTCTGGTTCTTCTTGCCGGGCGGCTGGGCAATCACCTGCACCCCGGCATCGAGAATCTCGTCGCCGGTGATCACCAGCTTGGCCTGACCGCCACCGAACAGCTCGGGAAACATGCGGCCAAAATGGCGATTGACGATGTCGAAGGTGCCGGTCAGCAAATCCCGCGTCTCGGCATCGATCTTGCGAATGGCTTCTTCCAAGGTGTTCATGGCCTTGGTCAGATCATCCATCTGCGCATCGAGGAAGGTCTTGCGCTCACGCGCCAGGGTCAACTCATCCAGCGCGGCCAGATTCACGGCCCCCAGAGCCTGGATTTCGCGGTGCAGGCGGTCGATCTCACCCTGCAGGCCGTGCATGCGCACATTGCCTTCGGCAATCGACTGAGCCACAGCAGCCAGATCGGCCTCGGCTTCGGTCAGCAGATTGCTGTACTGCTCCAGACCCAGGCGCGCAGCCTGCTCCTTGAGCTGGAATTCGGTGATGCGCTGACGCAGCGGGTCCAGTGCCTTTTCCAGGCTCTGGCGGCGCTCGTCGCTGGCACGCAGCTTGTTGGTCAGATCCTCATATTCGCTGCGGCGCTCGGCGACGTCTTTTTCGCGCTGCATCTTCAGATCCAGCGCATCCTGCAGACCGCCCTGCGCTGCAGCATCAGACAGTCTTGCCAGTTCGTCCTGAGCGCGTTGCTGCTCCTCGGCCAGGGACTTGGCCTGCTGGCTGGCGGTTTCGATGGTGCGCGACAGCTCGGCGCGACGTGCGTGCAGCGTGCGCTGCGAGAAGGTCGCCTCCTGGGCCTGACGCTCCAGGCTGCGCAACTGCTCGCGGGATTCGTTCAGGCGGCGCTCGGCCTCCAGCACGCGATCTCCCAGCTGGGCATGGCGCTCCTGGCTGTCGGCCAGTTGCATGTCCAGCTCTTCAAAGCGGGCCTCGGCGGCGACCTTGCGCTCTTCGATATCGGAGAGCTGGGTTTCGACTTCGGACAGATCCGCCGAAATTTGCGCATTGCGTGCCCGCGCCTGCTCGGCCAGTTGAGACAGGCGCAAGGTCTCGACCTGCAGCTCATGGGCACGGCTTTGCGACTCGCTCGCTTCGCGGCGTGCGGACACCAGACGCTGCGAGGCATCGGCGTAAGCGCTTTCGGCGCGCACCAAGGCCGAACGCGATTCATCGGCGATCAGCGCCTGGGCGCGGACTTCCTTTTCCAGGTGCTCGATTTCCTGCGCCCGCGCCAGCAGCCCCGATTGTTCGGAGTCCTGCGCATAAAAGGTCACGCTGTGCGCGGTCACCGCATGGCCGGTGGGCACATAAATGGTCTCGCCAGCCTGCAGATCGGCACGCTTGGCCAGAGCCTCGTCGAGCGTGGGCGCGGTATAGCAGCCCATCAGCCAGTCCACCAGCACGGCGCGCAGGCCGGCGTCATTGATCTTGAGCAGATCGCTGAGACGCGCAAAGCGCGCAGCCGCAGGTGCGCCCGCGGCCTGAGCCTGGCTGAAGAAGGCCAGCCGGGCCGGCGGAGCGTCCAGCCCCCCCGAGCCCAGAAAACCGCGCACCATGTCGAGGCGACCGACTTCCAGCGCACCCAGACGTTCGCGCAGTGCGGCTTCCAGCGCATTTTCCCAGCCCGACTCGATGGCTATGCGGCTCCACAGGCCTTGCATGCCGTCCAACCCATGCTTGGCCAGCCAGGGCTGAAGCTTGCCATCGGTCTTGACCTTTTCCTGCAAGGCCTTGAGCGCATCGAGCCGCGCCGACAGATCGGCGTGACGACTGTTTTCGGCATTCACGGCCTGCTGACGTGCGCGCCTATCCTCATCGAGTTGCGGCACGCTGTCCTGCAACTCATTGAGGACGGCATCGGCCATCTCGGCCAGCTCCTGCGCCTCGGCCAGCTGCGCCTGCAAATTGTTCAGGCGCGCTTCGTCCGGCGTTTCCAGTGCATTGCGGTCGGCCCGCAAACGTTCGTAACGGGTTTCAAACTGGCGGCGCTGCTCATCGAGACTGCGCTGCTCGGCGGCCAGCACCTGAATCTGCTGCTGCACCTGCACCACCGAGTTGCGCTGGTCTGCATCGGCTTTCTGCGCCTTATGCAGAGAATCTTCCAGATCGGGCAGGCGGGTGCTTTGCTCCTCGAGCTGGGCAGCCAGCATCTCGGCCTGCTCTTCGGCATCCATGCCCGCACCCTCGATGTTCTCGATCTCGCCCTGGGCCTCTTCGCTGCGGCTGCTCCACAGCAGCAGTTGCTCGGCCAGTTGCTGCAGACGCAGTTGCACGCGCTGGCGCCCTTCGACCACATAGCGAATTTCGGCCTCCAGCTTGCCGACCTCGGCCGTGGCTTCGTAGAGCTTGCTCTGAGCCTGATTGACCTGATCGCTGGCGTCGTAGTGCGACTGGCGCAGGGTCTCGAGTCCGCTCTCGTTGTTGCGGATATCGGCCATGCGCTCTTCGAGCTCGTTGACGACCTTGAGGCCTTCGACACGCACGCGGTCCTGCTCGGCCTCGGCATCGGCCCGCTTCATGAACCACAGTTGGTGCTGCTTGAGCGTGACCTGGGCGTTCAGGCCGTTGTACTTGGCCGCAACTTCGGCCTGCTTTTCCAGCTTGTCCAGATTGGCATTGAGCTCGCGCAGAATGTCTTCCACACGGGTGAGGTTCTCGGTCGTGGCCGAGAGGCGGTTTTCCGTCTCACGACGACGCTCCTTGTACTTGGAAACCCCGGCCGCTTCTTCGAGGAACAGGCGCAGCTCTTCGGGGCGCGACTCGATGATGCGGCTGATCGTGCCCTGACCGATGATGGCGTAGGCACGCGGCCCCAGACCCGTACCCAGAAACACGTCCTGAACGTCGCGACGACGCACGGGCTGGTTGTTGATGAAGTAGCTGCTGTTGCCCTCGCGCGTGAGCACGCGCTTGACGGCGATTTCGCCGAACTGCCCCCACTGACCGCCCGCACGGTGGTCGCTGTTGTCGAAGGTCAGCTCCACACTGGCACGGCTGGACGGCTTGCGATGCGTGGTGCCGTTGAAGATCACGTCCTGCATGGACTCGCCACGCAGCTCGCTGGCCTTGCTCTCCCCCAGCACCCAGCGCACCGCATCCATGATGTTGGACTTGCCGCAACCGTTGGGCCCCACCACGCCGACCATCTGCCCCGGCAGAATGAAATTGGTGGGCTCGGCAAAGGATTTGAAGCCGGAGAGCTTGATGGAGTTCAGGCGCACGGTGTCGGTGTCGGTCTAGAGGCTGGCCAGCAAAGGCTTGTGATTGGGAAAGAAAAACGGCAAAAGCGGTTGCACAAACGCAAAACTTGAAAAAGCCCTGTTCTTGCTCGCAACCGTCAACAGACGGGAATCATAACGCGGCCTGCCCCCTCGTCAGCCAAGATTGCTGCATACACGCAAACCATAGCTGCCTGCGCAGGATCGGCAAGGGATTGGGGCAGATTTTGATCGAGTAAGAGAGCAGCGGACGCCTCAGGTGCGCGGCTGAAAAGCAATCAGACCCGCACCCAGCAGACAGACGGCCACCCCTGCCATATCCCAGGCGCTGGGTTTGATGCCATCCACCAGCCACAGCCACAGAAGCGCCACGCTGATGTAGATGCCGCCGTAGGCCGCGTAGATACGACCCGATGCCGAGGGATGCAAAGTCAGTAGCCAGACAAACAAGGCCAGGCTGACCGCAGCGGGCAGCAGCAGCCAGGCGCTGCCGCCCTGCTTGAGCCAGAGCCAGGGCAGGTAGCAGCCCACAATCTCCGCCACGGCGGTCAAAACAAATAGCAACAGGGTCTTGATCTCAGGCAATTCAATCTCTCACACAGCGAAATGCGGGCATTGTAGAGAGCATGGACTGCCTCAACGCATGGACACCGGACTGAGAGCCGGCGTCAGAGATCCCGGCACATTGCCATTGGTGACCAGGCTCTCGAACTCGCTGACGGGCACGGGCGGACTCATCAGATAGCCCTGCCAGGCATAGCAGCGTATGCCTTCGAGAAAACGACACTGCGCCTGGGTCTCCACGCCTTCGGCGATCACATGCAGACTCAGGCTCTTGGCCAGAGCCACAATGGTGCGGGCAATGGCCGCGTCATTGGGATCGGTCAGCACGTCACGCACAAAACTGCGGTCGATCTTGAGCTGGTCCAGCGGCAGCCGTTTCAGATAGGACAGCGAGGAATAGCCGGTACCAAAATCGTCCAGCGAAAATCCGATGCCGTAGGACTTCAGACGCATCATCTTGGCGATGGTGTCGTCCACGTCGGAGACCAGCATGCCTTCGGTCAGCTCCAGCTTGAGCCGACGCGCATCGGCTCCATGCTCGGCCAGCGCCTTGAGCACCTGTTCGACAAATCCGCTCTGATGGAACTGCTTGGGGCTGACGTTGACCGAGAGCACCAGTTGCGCATAACGGGGGTGCTTGGCCCACGTCGCCAGTTGCTGGCAGGCGGCCTGCAGCACCCAGTCGCCCAGGGGCAGGATGACGCCTGTTTCCTCGGCCAGCGGAATGAAATGCGCAGGAGGGACAAAGCCTTTTTCAGGATGCTTCCAGCGCAGCAGACCTTCGGCGCCAATCACCTTGCCCATCTCCACCTGGGGTTGATAGAACAGCTCGAATTCACCGGCCTGCAGACCGGCACGCATGTCCTGCTCAAGCGTACGACGCTCCTGCAGCGCCGATTGCAGCTGGGGGTCGAAGAAGCAACTGACATTGCGCCCCTGGCTCTTGGCCTGGTACATGGCCATTTCAGCGCGGCGCTGCACTTCTTCACCCGTCAGTTCTGGCTCGCCAAACAGGCTCAGGCCCATGCTGACGGTGATGGAGCGCGGAATGCCGCCGATCTCTATGGGCTCACGCAAGCGGCTCAGCCACTGGTCGGCCTGCTGCTCCAGCCTGGCGGCTGCCGCCACGGAATCGCTGCCAAGGTCCTCGATCAGCAGCACAAAATCATCGCCGCCCTGACGAGCAATCGTGGCCCCTGAAGGAAGCAGACCACGGATGCGCTGACTCATCGACTGCAGCAGCAAATCGCCCTGATCCAGGCCATAGGTCTCGTTGAAGGCTTTGAAGTTGTCGATATCCAGCAGCACCACACCGCCAAAATGGGCCTTGCGTTGCGCCACGGCCAGAGCCTGTTGCAGCCGATCAGCCAGCAGGCGCCGGTTGGGCAGGCCAGTCAAGGCGTCGTAGAAGGCCAGACGGCGGACCTCCTGCTCGGCCGCCATGCGCTGGCTCTGATCCTGGAGCACCATCAAGCACCCTTCAGCTTGCAACACGGCACTGACCGCGACCGGGCGGCGCAGACCGTCTACCCCACTGAGCATCAATGTCTGCGCAGACACCGTGCAGGCCGACGCCTCGGTGGCGAGCTCGTCCCACTGAGCCTGCACATCGTCGACACGCTCGGATTGGCGCAGCTGCAACGTCCGGCGGGCCTGAGCCTTGGCGACTTCCCAGCGCTGGATGACGCGCTCGCGCTCAGCGGCATCGGGGAACATGCGCTCCCACCACTGCTGGGTTGATACGCCGGGCTTGCCCCCATGGCCGGCCAGACGCAGAAACTCTTCGTTCCAGTAGACCAGGCGCCCATCCAGATCCTCCATGACCAGACCCACCGGAAGTCTTTGCATGAGATTGCGCAACTGCTGATGACCCAGCCGCTCCATCTGCTCGAGGCGCTTGCGCCCGCCGATGTCCTGCACCAGCACCTGCAGGCGCCGCGATTCATGACGTCCGGTCAGAAACGCATTGAGTTCAACCCAGACTGGCGCCCCCTCCCTGGAACGCAGACAGAACTCGCCCGCGTTGTGCTGGAACTGCTGCAAGTCCAGTCCTTCAAGCAGTTGCGCACAGTGCGCCTGGTCTTCGGGCATGACCAGCTCCAGCACGCTACGTCTGTGAATCTCCTGGGCCTCATAGCCCAGCAACTGACAGAAATGCTGGTTGACCTTGAGTACGCTGCGCGTGGCGATATCAAGCTCGAGCACGCCCATGGCAGCCTGCTCGCACATGGCATGAAAACGCGCATCACTATCCTGCCTTGCCTGAGCACTGAACTTGAGGCGCCGGCTCCAGCTCCAGCGGCTTTGCCACCAGCCCGAGACCCAGGCTGCCAGCACCAGCCCCGCCAGCAGACCCAGGCCCAATACCAGCCAGGGCAGATACCTCTCAAACCTTCTCTGAGTGCTGAGCGCTGGCTTGAACTGCAGCGACCAGATGCGGTCATACACCTGTATCTGCCGCTCCAGCGGCTTGATCAAGGCAAATTCAGGATGGGTTTCCGCCTCCGCCCACAGCGAGCCAGTGAACAAGATCTCCGAGCCGCCAGCAAGCATCGACAGCGGCGTGGTCAGTCTCCTGTGGTCCCCACCGGCCTTTGGCGATGGGTCGGCTGGGCTGAGATCCACCAGCTTGAAGGCGACCTGAGGGTAGAGGTTGGCCGGAACCAGCCCCCTCGCAAATTCGCCCAGACGGATCCGGGCATTGAGCGTCCCGAGCGGCTTTACTGAAGATTTGGCGGCGCCGCCCTCCTCTGCTGCAGCCCACAACGGAGCCCGCAACACCACGCCCTTGGGACTATCGGGCAGTTGCAGAAAGCGAAATGGAGCCGACATCGACATCTGGCGAGAGTTCCACGCCTGCATCAAGGAATGAAATGCCGCCGCCGGCTGACGCGCGTTGCTTCCCGCCAGTGCCTCGTTGCCTATCAGCGGCCAGACGTAGGAAACCTCGAAGGCCTGTGAATCACGCGCAAGATCGGTGTGCTGCTCCGCAGTCAGCGCACGGGTCAGACTCAGGGCCTGCAGCCCCACCAGACTATCCTGACTGAGCAGAGCATGGGCATGCTGGGCAAACACCTGCTGGCCCGCATCCGCATTGCTGGCCATTTGCTCGGCGAGCTTGACGAGCAGACGGTCATAGCTGCCCAGGCGTTGCTCCAGAGCTCGCGTCGCCATATCGGCACTGAGCTGCAAGCGCTGTTGCATGCGCGACTCCTGGCGTTGATGGAGCATCCAGCCCCCCAAACTGCCACAGGAAATTCCAAAACCCAATGCCAGCAGCGCCAACCAAGGTTTACGCACTTTCATCACTGGCTGCGTTGCGAATTGCGACATGCAAAAGACACAAGATTCCTGAGTTGCGAGGCGGCTCCAGTCGACAGTGGCACCTTGCAGCAAAGGCTGCAGCACCATGAGCCAACATGAGGAGCGACATAGTTTGTAGGAGCAAACCTACATCCAAAGAACATTCACACCAAGTGATTACCCTGAAAGCCTTGGCATGATTGCGTCTAGATTTAGATCAAATCATAGGCATAAGCTTGTATATCCATTACAAAGCGCTGCAAAATCAAGAGCAACCTCAGGTCGCAAAATTGACAAATGTCAATATTTGTCGGAGCTTAGTCCCATTCAGGCCGCATCACAAACCACGACAGCCCGTATCTTTTTAGCAACAATCAAGCAGAACCACAGCGCTGTACCCGGTTATTCCCGCCTGCAAGCGCCTGCGGTTCGTCCACCGGCAATAAAGCAACCATGTCACAACGCACGACCCTGCTGATCGTCTACCACTCACTGACCGGCGGCACGCTCCAGATGGTTGAAGCGGCCAGCACCGGCGCCCGGCAGGAGGAATCCGTCGAGGTCCGCGTGCTGCATGCCTCCCAGGCCGGCCCGCAAGACCTGCTGCAAGCTCAGGGCTATCTGTTTGCCACGCCGGAGAATCTGGCCGCCATCAGCGGTCTGATGAAGGATTTCTTCGATCGAAGCTATTACGGCGTGCTCGACCGGATACAGGGCCGCCCCTATGCCAGTTTGGTCTGCGCCGGCAGCGACGGTCATAACGCAGCAAGGCAGATGGAACGCATTGCCACTGGCTGGCGTCTGAAGGCCGTGGCAGAACCGCTCATCATCTGCACCCATGCCCAGACGCCGGAGGCCATACTCGCCCCCAAACAGATACCGGCCGCCGATTTGCAGCGCTGCGAAGAATTGGGGCAATCGCTGGCCACGGGACTGGCCTTGGGCATTTTTTAGAAAAACAAGGGTTTGCCCGCATCATTCCGGGCAGGACAGGCTCCATACAAAGGCAAGAATGGAGCCTTCGAATCGAGTTGTATAAATGTGCCATCATTGCTCGCGCATGCTTTGCCCCCGAAGCGCGCTCCCAAGCAGGCATAGTCTGCGACTTCACCAGCTCTTGCGTCCATGATTGAACCAGACACCGAACGCCCCAAGCGCACGCCACGCGGCCCCAGTCCGCAAAAGACCCAGGCCACACGCCGCTCCATCGTGGCGGCTGCGTTTGCAGAATTTCTGGAACACGGCTATGCGCGTGGCACCACGGCGTCGGTTGCACAGCGCGCAGGACTGTCCAAGGTCACGCTGTTTCGCTATTTCGACAGCAAGGAAGCCCTGTTCGAGGCCGTGATCCAGACACATATCGCCTCGGCCGCCGTGGCCTTGCAGTCCAGCCCCATGCACGAGCATGAATCCGTGGGCGAGTATCTGCTGCGCACAGTGGGAGCCGCGGCGGAAGTCATAGACAGCAGCGGCCGCTCCGCAACGGCCAGGCTGGTCGTCGCCGAAGGCCTGGAATTTCCACTGCTGGCGCAGATGTATCGTCGTTACGTGCACGATGCCTTGCTCGAGCATTTCACCCGGCTCGCGCAGCTGGCCGCCAAACGCGGCGAACTCAAGGCGCCGGAGCTGGTGCAGCACCCCGAATTGCTGCTTGCGCCGCTGTGGCTGGCCATGATGAACAACACCGTCATCCATCCCGAAGTGCCCATGAATGCCGGAACCCTGTTCCGGCTTCAGGTGGCTCTGCTGTTCAAGATGCCTTGAGTGTTGGCGCGTTGAAAATTCAATGAAATCCGGCTCAATCGCTTGCTGGTAAAGCGTGAGAAGCTATCAAAAACAAAGCCGCAGTCCGAAAGACTGCGGCTTTGTTCATCGGGCGAGTTCGTCCATCAACCCTGCTGTGCGGCCTCTTCTTCTCCACCCAGTGCCTTCCACAAGGTCACGCGGTTGAGCTGCTCCGACAGGCGCAGGCCTATCAAGGTCTGCTGCGCGGTATAGAGGCTGCGCTGCGCATCCAGCACTGTCAGATAGTTATCCACGCCGGCCTTGAAGCGAGCGTTCGACAAATCGAAGGCTTTCTGCGTATTGGCCACCATGCTGGTCTGGGCCGCCAGCCGCTCACCCCACTGGGCTCGGTCGGCCAGCACATCCGCCACCTCCTTGAAGGCTGTCTGCACGGACTTCTCGTACTGACTCAGTGCAATGCGCTGATTGCTTTCGGCCACCTGTACATTGGCGCGGTTGCGCCCACCATCAAAAATCGGCAGCTTGACCAGAGGGATGAAACTCCAGGTGCTGTTGTTGTTGCCGAACAAACGATCCAGCTCGTTGCTGCCGGTACCGACACTGCCGGTGAGCGTGATGCTGGGAAACAGCGCCGCTCTGGCTGCGCCGATATTGGCGTTCATGGCCTGCAGATTGCGCTCGGCGGCCTGTACATCGGGACGCTTGAGCAGTACCGATGATGGCAGAGGTACGGGAACGGCCTTGAGAGCCGCCGTGTCTGCCGCGCCCGCCAGGGTCTGCGCAGTGGGCAGCAGTTGCACGGGCACCGCGCCCCCCACCAGCAGTTGCAGGGCATTGCGGTCCCTGTCGACCTGGGAGGTGTAGCTGGCCACATCGCCGCGCGCCGTATCGACCGTGGTCTGGTTCTGGGCCAGCACCAGGCCGGAGGTCGAGCCCAGCTCATGCATGCGCCGTGTCAGCTCGAAAGCCTTGATGCGGCTGTCCAACGTGTCCCTGGCCAGCTGCAGGCGCGCCTGATCGGCCGCCAGCGTCAGCCAGGCATTGGCGACATCAGCCACCAGACCGATCTGCACATTGCGCCGGTTATCCTGGCTTTGCAGAAACTGCTGCAGCGAGGCTTCGCTCAGATTGCGGATGCGCCCCCACAGGTCCAGCTCGTAGCTGGCGAAACCCAGCTGGGCCGTGTATTGCTCGGTGACGCTGGAGCGCCCTGCCGTCGTCAGATCCCCTGCGGTGCGCGTGCGATTGCTCTGCGCCTGGGCCGTGATGCCCGGCAGCAGATCGGCTCTGGTGATGCCGTACTGGGCCCGGGCCTTCTCGATGTTTTCCAGCGCGATGCGCAGATCGCGATTGTTGCTCAGCGCCAGCGCCACCACCTCGCGCAGCTGCGGCGACTGCAACCATTGCAGCGCCTGGGCCTGTTGCAGCGCCGCCTCGCTGGCCTGGGCCGGCGCGGCGTTGCCGGACACGGTCTCTGGCACGGGCAGATCAGGCGTTTTATAGGCAGGGGCCAGATTGCACCCCGCCAGCAAGGCCGTCACTGCGGCGGCCGCCATGGTCGAAAATTTCATGCTCGGGCGCCTCATGCTGCGCTTTCCTTGTTGACGTCAGCCGCCTCATCGCTGCGCGAGCGGCTCTTGAACCAGCTGCGAACCAGCAGGAAGAACACCGGCACGAGGAAGATACCCAGCACCGTCGATGCCACCATGCCGCCCAGCACGGCCGTGCCGATGGCATTGCGACCACCAGCGCCAGCGCCGGTGCCGATGGCCAGCGGGATCACACCGAAACCAAAGGCCAGAGAAGTCATCAGGATGGGACGCAGACGCAGACGCACGGCTTCCACCGTCGCATCGAACAGCTTCTTGCCCTGCTCCTGCAACTGCACGGCAAACTCCACAATCAGGATCGCGTTCTTTGCCGCGAGACCCACGGTGGTGAGCAGACCGACCTGGAAATACACATCGTTGGTCAGGCCACGGGTATAGGTCGCCAGCAGCGCGCCCACCACACCCAGCGGCACGGCCAGCATCACCGACAGCGGCACCGTCCAGCTTTCATAGAGTGCGGCCAGGCACAGGAAGACGAACAGAATCGAGATGGCATACAGCATGGGCGCCTGCGCACCGGACTGGCGCTCCTGCAGAGAAGCGCCCGTCCATTCGTAAGCAATGCCGTTGGGCAGCTTCTTCAAGATATCTTCCACCGTCTCCATGGCTGTGCCCGAGCTGATGCCCGCTGCGGCACGGCCTTCGAACTCATAGGCCGGGCTGCCGTTGTAGCGCAGCAGCTGGGGCGAGCCGTAGGCCCAGTAGCTTTTGGAGAAAGCTCCGAAAGGCACCATCTCGCCCTTGTTGTTGCGCACCGTCCATTTGGCGATATCAGTGGGCAGCATGCGGTACTGGGCATCGCCCATGATGTAGACACGCTTGACGCGACCATTGTTCAAGAAGTCGTTCACATAGGTGCCACCCATGGCGCTGGAGAGCACGCTGTTGATGTCGCTGTACGCCAGCCCCAGCGCGGCGGCCTTGCGGTCATCCACATCCACGCGCAGCTCGCTGGCGTCTTCCAGATTGGTCGTGCGCACGGCAGTCAGCAGATTGTTGGCGCGCATTTCGCCAAGCACCTGATCACGCGCGGCGAGCAGTGCTTCATGGCTCACACCATTGATGTCCTTGATCATGAAGTTGTAGCCCGAACTCGAACCCAGGCCGCGCACTGCAGGCGGCAGCACCACTTGCACGCGTGCATCACGGATGCTGGCCAGCTCCCTGGTCGCCTTGTTTGCAATGGCCGCGGCCGATTGAGAAGGCAGCGGACGCATGCTCCAGGGCTTCAGACGGATGAAGCCGCGCGCCGAACTCTGGTCGCCGTTGAGACCGGACACCTGGTTGAAGCTGATTACATCCGGCTGCTTGGCCAGGTACTCGCGCACCTCGTCCAGCACTTCCTGAAGACGGGCATTCGAAGCACCGGAAGGCAGGTTCACGTTGACGTAGACAAACCCCTGGTCCTCATCGGGCAGAAAGGAAGTGGGCAGCTTGGCCATCAGCAGCCAGACCGCAGCCAGCACAGCCAGGAAGATCAGCATCATGCGCTTGGCCCGGCCCAGGCTGAAGGCCACGGTGCTTTGGTAGCGATTGGCGGCGGCATCGAAATTGCGGTTGAACCAGCGGAAGAACCGGTCGTTGATGCCCAGCACCCCGGAGCGTATGGGACGCTCATGGCTGTCGCCATGGCTGCGATCCGGTGCCTTGAGAAGCGTCGCGCACAGCGCCGGTGTCAGCGTCAGGGCCACAAACACGGACAGCGCCATGGCCGCCACGATGGTGATGGAGAACTGGCGATAGATCACACCCGTGGAGCCGCCAAAGAAGGCCATGGGCACAAACACCGCCGACAGCGTGACCCCGATGCCGACCAGCGCAGGCGTGATTTCCTTCATGGACTGGCGCGTCGCCTCCTTGGGAGACTTGCCCGTCTCGTGCATCACCCGCTCCACGTTTTCGACCACCACGATGGCATCGTCCACCAGCAGGCCGATGGCCAGCACCATGGCAAACATGGTCAGGGTATTGATGGAGAAGCCCGCGACGGACAGCACGCCGAAGGTGCCCAGCAGCACCACCGGCACGGCAATGGCGGGAATCAGCGTGGCGCGGAAGTTCTGCAGGAACACGAACATCACGATCACCACCAGCACCATGGCCTCGCCCAGCGCATGCACCACTTCGCTGATCGAGGCCCGCACGAAGGGCGTGGAGTCCGAGCTCACGAAATAGTCGATCTGATTGGGAAAGAAGGGCTTGAGCTCGGCCAGCTTGGCCGCCACGGCATCCGACACCGCCATGGCGTTGGCACCATCGGCCAGGATGATGCCCATGCCTGCGCCCGGCATGCCATTGAGCTTGGCCTGGATGGACAGATTGTCGGCCCCCAGTTCCACCCGGGCCACGTCCTTGATGGTGACGACAGAGCCGTCATTCGAGGATTTGAGCACGATGCCCTCGAACTGCTCCACGGTCTTGAGCTTGGTGCGCGCCGTGATGGTCGCGTTCAGCTGCTGGTTCTGCACCGCAGGCAAGGCCCCCAGCTGACCTGCCGAGACCTGGGCATTCTGCGCGTTGAGCGCGCTGCTCAGATCGGAGGGAATCAGCCCGTACTTCTCCATCTTGGCGGGGTCCATCCAGATGCGCATCGCATACGGCGTGCCGAAGACGTTGATGTCGCCGACGCCTTCGATGCGACCGATGATGTCCACCAGATTGCTGTTGATGTAATCGCCGATGTCCACTGCGGTCACATCTTCATCGGGCGAATAGAAGCTGTAGGTGACCAGAAAATCCTGGCCGCCCTTGTTGATGAATACGCCACGCGTCTTCACGGAGTCCGGCAGGCGGTTGACCGCGCCCTGGATCTTGTTTTGCACCTGCACCTGGGCCACGTCGACATTGGTGCCCGGAGCAAAGGTCAGCGTGATGCGAGCCTGACCGGAGGCATTGCTGGTCGAGCTCATATAGAGCATGTTGTCGATGCCCTTGATCTGCTGCTCGATGATCTGCGTCACCGAGTTTTCGACCGTCTCGGCCGAAGCGCCCGTGTACTGGGCGCCGATGGTCACGCGGGGAGGAGCGATCTCGGGGTACTGCTCCAGCGGCAGCAGCTTGATCGACAAAGCCCCGGCCAGCATGATGATGATGGCGATGACCCACGCAAAGATGGGCCGGTTGATGAAGAACTGAGCCATGTGTGTCGCCTGCCTTGCTTACTTCTTGGCAGGTGCATCGGCAGCGGCCTGCACGGGCGGCTCGCCCCGCTGGCTCTTGCGCTCGGCCTTGGCCTTCAGATCCACCTCCACGGTCTGAACCTTGTCGCCGGGCTTGATACGCTGAAAGCCATCCACCATCACACGCTCGCCTGCTTTCAGGCCCGTCTTGAGCAACCAGAAAGCGCCCACGGCGCGGTCCAGTTCCACATCGCGCTTTTCGACCACATCGCCGTCCTTGACGACCATGACGTTGGCACGCCCGGTCAGATCGCGGGTCACCGACTGCTGCGGCACCAGCAATGCATCGGGTGCCAGAGCCGTTGGCAGCAAGGCCTTCACATACATGCCGGGCATGAGCATGCCGTCGGGATTGGGCACCTCGGCGCGCAAAGTCAGTGTGCCGGTCGTGTCGTTGACGATCACGCCTGCAAAGGCCAGCTTGCCCTGATGCGGGTAGTCGCTGCCGTCGTCGAGCTGGATGTGCACGGGAATCTTGTTGCCTTCCACCTTCTGGTAGCGGCCGGAATCCAGATCGCGCTTGAGCTGCATCAGATCGGTGCTGGACTGGGTGAAGTCCACATACATGGGGTCCAGCCGCACGATGGTGGTGAGCGCCGTGGCCTGATTGGCCGTGACCAGCGCACCGGGCGTGACGGCAGACAGCGCGATGCGACCGCCGATAGGGGCTTCGATCCGGCTGTACTTGAGATTGATGCGTGCGGTTTCCAGATTCGCCTTGGCCACGGCCACATCCGATGCGGACTGGGCCGCCGCCGCCTGGCTTTCGTCAAACGCCTGTTTGCTGATCGCGTCGATCTTGACCAGCTCGGCATTGCGCCGTGCCGTTGCAGCCAGCGTGCGCTGGCTGGCTTCGGCCTTGGCCACGGCAGCCGCAGCGCTGGCCTCGGCAGCCTTCAACGATGCGGCGTCGATCTGATAGAGCTGCTGGCCCTGTTTGACCAGCGCACCTTCGGTGAACAAGCGCTGCTGAATGATGCCCGAGACCTGGGGACGCACTTCGGCCGTCATGAAGGCACGGGTGCGCCCCGGCAGGCTGGCATCCAGCTGCTGGCTTTGCGACTGCAAGGTAACCACGCCGACCTTGGGTTCGGACTTGGGCGGGCCTTTTTGCTCCGCCTCGGGCTTGGAGCAGCCCGCCAGAGCAGCGGCAATCAGCATGGCTCCCACAGCCAGTGTCCAGCGCTGCTGGCGATGACCTTGCTGGCTTGCACTGGGAAGGCAAGAAAAATGCGCCTCTCGGCGCGGGCTCAGCGAAGCGGGCTGGTCAATCTTCATACGTGGAGCGGTCTGAACTAAAGAACTTGTCAACATTGTGCGCCGACAATATTAATAAAATGTAAAGCAGCCAAAGGCGCAATGACATGCCGGCAATCACCCGCTTGCCATTCTCCTGTCATGCGGGCATGCGGCGTCGCAGCGGTCTCTGGCTTGAGACACCACTGTAGAAAACCTTGGCAGCAAGGCTCCTCGTCATAACGGACTAGAGCCAGAACCCGCAAAACCCCGGAATCGGCAACTGGCTGCGCTCTCAATATCAGGACAGAAGCCGCTTTTGCTGCCAAATCAATGCTGCTGCTTGCCCGGGCGTACGCGCAAGATGCTGAAAACTCCGGCCAGCGCCGCAAAACAGCCGGCCACAGCCAGCGCCAGCAGTTCAGCATTGCCACCATGCCCGCCCGAGATGGCAAAGATGGTGGCCAGCACCACGGCACCGAGCGTCTGCCCGGTCATGCGGGCAGAACTCAGCATGCCGCCCGCCGCGCCGCTGCGCGACATGGGCGCCGAGGTGACGATGGTGTGATTGTTGGGCGACTGGTAGAGCGCGAAGCCGCTGCCCGCCAGCAACATGCGCCAGACCATGTCCCAGTGCGCCACATCGACCGGCATGGCCGCCAGCAGCCACAGCCCGCAGGCAAACATGGCCATGCCGATGCCGCCCAGCAGCCCGTCGGGATACTTGCCGATCAGACGCCCGGCCACCGGCGCCGTCAGCACGGTGGCCAGCGGCCAGGCCGTAATCAGCATGCCTGCCTCCATGGGTGACAGACCGCGCGCCTCCAGCAGCAGAAACGGCAGGGCCAGATAGGACAGCATCTGCGCGCAGAAGGCAGAGACCGAGCCGCACATCGACAGTCGGAACACGGGAATGCGCATCAGATCGACGGGGAACAGCGGAGCTGTCTTGTGCCACTGGCGGCGCAGATAGACGTAGCCGACCATCAGCCCGGCGCCCAGCAGCCACCAGCCCGAAGGCATCAGCGGGCTGCCCGCAGCGTCCTGATCCTGCCCCATGCGCACGCCCAGTTGCTCACCGCCCAGGAAAAGCAGGGTGAACATCAGAATATTGAGCAAAACGTCAAGCGCCGCTATCGGCTCGCCATCCTTGCGCACCACGGGGTTGGCCGGCAGCGCCTTGCGCCCCATCCACAAGGTCATCAAGCCCAGCGGCACATTGATGGCGAACAGCCAGGGCCAGCTGGCAACCGACAGGATGGCAGCCGCCACCGAAGGCCCGGCCATGGACGAGGTCGCCACCACCAGCGAGTTGATGGCCATGCCGCGTCCCAGCATGGCGCGCGGATAGGTCAAGCGCACCAGCGCTGCATTCACGCTCATGATGCCGGCGGCACCCATGCCTTGAAACACGCGCGCTGCAATCAACGTGCTCAGCGAGCTGGCCAGCGTGGCCGCCACCGAGGCAATGACAAACACCGTCATGCCCAGCAGATAGATGCGCCGATAACCCAGGCGCTCGCCCAGGGCTGCCAGCGGCAGCAGAAGCACCAGGCCGGCCAGCTGATAGGCGTTGACCACCCATAGCGTCAGGGCCGAGCTGGCCTGCAGCTCGCGCGCAATGGCGGGCAAGGCCAGATTGACGATGCTGCTGTCCAGCACCGACAGCGTCAGTCCCAGAATGATGACCAGCATGGCGCGGCCACGCGCACCGTCAGGCAGGCCATCGTAGGCAGGGGAAGCTTGAGCAGTGCTCTCAGTCATGGGCGACTCGGTGCACACGGCCCAGCGTGATCCAGGTCAGCGCCACACCCACCAGTGCCCCTGTCGCCATGCCCACCACCATGGGCAGAGGCTTGCCGTTGGAAAAATGCCCCACGATCTGCATGGCGGCCGCGCCGCTCAGCATCTGCAGCGTTCCCAGCAAGGCAGAGGCCGTGCCCGCAATCTCGCCATGCTCTTCCAGGGCCAGCACCGAGGTCGTGGGAATCACCAGGCCCATGAAGGCGCTGGCAATGAAGTACAGCACGATCAGCACCGCCAGCTTCTCACCGCCCAGCAGGTAATAGAGCAGCAATGCGGCCATGGTCAGGCCCGAAGCAGAAGCCGCAGCCTTGACCACATTGACCAGGCCAAAGCGCTGGCCCAGCCGCCCCGTCAGCTGCGCCGCGCCGATAAAGGCGATGGAGTTCAGCGCGAACGCCATGCTGTACTGGGTGGACGAGAGACCGTAGTAGTTGATGAGCACAAAGGGCGAGCCCGCCAGGTAGACGAAAAAGCCCGCCATGGCGCAGCCGCCGATGAACACCAGGCCCAGGTAGTGCCAGTCACGCAACAGGACCAGATAGGCCTTGAGCGCACCGCCAAGGCTGCTGTCCAGCCGCGCCTCGGCCGTGCGGGTCTCTTCCACGCCACGCCACGTGGCAACCAGGCCCAGCACGGCTGCGCCCGCCACCACCCAGAACACGGCACGCCAGCCAGCCAGGGCAATCACGCCGCTGCCGGCCAGAGGCGCCAGAATCGGCGAGACGCTGAACACCAGCATCAGCAGCGACATCATGCGCGCGGCAGCATGGCCGGTATGTAGATCACGCACCACGGCACGCGGCACGGCCATGCAGGCTGCAGCGCCCAGGCCCTGCACAAAGCGAAACGCCACCAGTGTCTCGATATTCGGAGCCAGCGCACATCCCACGCTGGCGACGGCAAAGACCGTCAGACCAAAGTACAGCGGCGGCTTGCGGCCCAGCATGTCGGAGACCGGCCCATAGAGCAGCTGGCCCACACCAATGGAGAGAAAGAACGCGGTCAGACTGGCTTGCACGGCCCCGACCTGGGCATCCAGGCTGGCGCCGATCTGGGGCAAGGCCGGCAGATACATATCGATGGCGAAAGGCCCGATGGCCGACAACAGGCCCAGGATCAGAACCAGACGCAGGGAAACAGAAGCTTGCATAGGGGTGTGATTGTCGTGGTAACTTGATTTATGTGCTGAACAGCTGCCGGTTTCCTGCATGACCTTGCAGGCTCACGCCAGTCCGCCGGGCAGCGCCTGTGCCTAAGCCCTCAATTACAAGGCTTTAGACCCGGTCATCCAGGCCATGACCGCATGGACAACCAGCACAATGGGCTCAACCACCATTCCCTGCTCTCGCCGTGACTGCTGCAAGCTCCTTCCCACGTCTGCCCTTTTCACTCCTGACCACACTCGCTGCGCTATGTCTGGCGTCTCAGCCGGCCGGCGCACAGCCCGCGCCTGCTGCCCCGGCCTTTCAGCTCTCGCCCGATGCCAGCATGGTGATAGACACGCGCGCCAGGCTGGCCTGGCCGCGCTGCGCCGAGGGCATGAGCTGGAATGGCAAGGCCTGCGGCGGCCAGGCCGAGGTCTTCAGCTACAAGCAGGCCATGAGCCATGCCGCAGAACGCAGCAAGGCCGAAAACCTGCGCTGGCGCCTGCCGCGCGTCAATGAACTCAAGCGCCTGCTGGACCGCAGCAGCAAACCCCAGGGCCTGAACCCGGAACTCTTTCCCAATGCGCCACGCGACTGGCACTGGACGGGCACGGCCGCCGTAAATGCCCAGCGCCTGAACACCTACAACTACGCCCAGGTGGACAAATCCAGCAGCCTCTCCGGCCTCTCGGCCCAGCAGGCCTGGGCGGTCAACACCGAGACACTGCAAGCCGTGCCCGATATGGGCAAAGGCAATGCCTTGCTGCTGCGCCTGGTGCGCCCTGCCACCGAGGCCGAGCTCGGTCCCCAGACTTCGGCCACACCATGAAAAAAGCCTTGCCGCTTTGGCAAGGCTTTTTCAACTCCCGCACGCTTAGCCGGCGCGCAGTGCTGCCTTGAGGCTCTCGCCCAGTTCGGGCTTGTGCGCGAACGGATCCGTCGGGTTGCGGCCCTGAACCACATCTTCCAGCCGCACCTGCACCGAACCCAGGGCCTGCGGGTGGCTGTAGATATAGAACTGACCCGAGGCCATGGCATCGAACACCTTCTGCGCCACCTCGGTAGCCGTGACCTTGCCCGAGCCCACGGCCTTGTCGGTCATGGCCTGGCCGATCTTCTGGCTGGCCGTCAAAGGCTGCGCCTCCAGGCCCTGGGGACGGTTGCGCTCGCTATGGCCTATGCCCGTGGGCACGAAGAAGGGGCAGAGCAGACTGGCACTGACCTGGTCCGAGACCAGGGCCAGGTCCTGGTACAGCGTCTCGGTCAGCGACACCACCGCGTGCTTGCTGACGTTGTAGATGCCCATGTTCGGCGGCGCCAGCAGACCCGCCATGCTGGCGGTATTGACGATATGGCCTTCATAGGCGGGATCGGCCTTGGCGGCCTCCAGCATCATGGGCGTGAACAGGCGCACGCCATGGATTACGCCCCAGACATTGACGCCCAGCACCCATTGCCAGTCGGAAACGGTGTTTTCCCAGACCAGGCCGCCCGCGCCGACGCCCGCGTTGTTGAAGACAAAGTGCGGCGCACCAAAGGTCTCCTTGACTTCGGCAGCCAGTCTTTCCATCTGCGCCGCATCCGACACATCGACCCTGCGCGCCAGCACCTTGGCACCGGCAGCCTTGAGCTCGGCCTCGGCCTTGTCCAGCGCCTCCTGCTGCACATCGACCAGCACCAGATTCATGCCTCTGGCGGCTCCGATGCGCGCGCACTCCAGCCCGAAGCCCGAGCCCGCACCTGTCAGAACCGCCGTCTTTCCCGCGAAATTCGTGATCATTCTTGTCTCCGGATATTTTTTATATGGGAATAGCGCCTGCAACTGGCGCACTCCAGATTAGAGATGCCAAGCAAGGGCCACCTCGCTGCGGGGCCGCCCCGGCGAAGGCATCGTCCCCCTCCCGCGAAGCGAGAGAGGGGGAAGGCGCTGGGCCACCCAGGCAAAGCGCCTCAGGGGATGATTTTTTTCAGCCGCAGTGGGTTAAATCAGCTTCACCAGCTGCTTGCCGAAGTTCTTGCCCTTGAGCAGGCCCAGGAACGCGCCGGGCGCCGAGGGCAGACCTTGGGAAATCGTCTCGCGCGGCTTGAGCTTGCCGGCTGCCACCAGGCCGCCCAGCTCGGTCAGGGCCTCGCCCCAGACTTCCATGTGCTCGCTGACGATAAAGCCTTCGAGCTTGATGCGGTTGACCAGCAGCAGCGCCGGATTGGCCAGCGGCAGGGGCTGGCCGTCATAGCCGGCAATCATTCCGCACAGGGCCACACGCGCAAAGGCATTGGTGCGCAGCAGCACGGCGTCGAAGATATAGCCGCCCACGTTCTCGAAATAGCCGTCGATGCCGTTGGGGCAGGCATCCTTCAAGGCCTTGGCCATGGTCTTGACATCGGGGTGCTCGCGGTAATCGATGCAGGCATCAAAGCCCAGCTCATGCACGGCGTAGCGGCATTTCTCGGCGCCGCCCGCAATGCCCACCACGCGGCAGCCACGTGCCTTGGCCAGCGCCACAAAGGCGCTGCCCACGGCACCGGTGGCAGCGCTGACGACCATGGTTTCACCGGCCTTGGGGTTGATGATCTTGACCAGGCCATACCAGGCCGTCACGCCCGGCATGCCCACGGCGCCCAGATAGTAGGACAGCGGCACATGGGTGGTGTCGACCTTGCGCAGCGCACCGGGCACGCTGGGGTCAAGCAGCGAGTACTCCTGCCAGCCGCCCATGCCGACCACCTTGTCGCCAGCCTTGAACTTGGGGTGGCGGCTCTCGACGATCTCGCCTACCGTGCCGCCCTGCATGACCTCGCCCAGCGGCTGGGGCTGGGCATAGCTCTTGGAGTCGTTCATGCGACCGCGCATATAGGGGTCCAGGCTCAGATAGTGGTGGCGCACCAGCACCTGGCCCTCGCCCACCGTGGGCAGCGGCGACTGCACCAGCTTGAAATTGCTCTCCACCGCCTCGCCCTGGGGGCGGTTGTCCAGAAGGATTTGCTGATTGACCGTCATGTTTCGTCTCCTGTTTGAACTTCAGATTTCATAGCTTCAAGCGCTTTATATACCTCGCACTTGGAGCTGATAACACACAAAACAACGATAGGTAAAGCGGTAGCCGCTCATAAAAACAGAGCAACCGATCCGTACTCAATCCGTGGGCAGGGCTTGCAATCCGCCTTCGGCCGCAGGTCTGCGCTTCATGTACTTGAAGGTGCCCGTGGCATGTACGCAGAGTCGACCCTGCGCGTCATAGATACGGCCTTCGGTAAAAGCCATGGTGCCTGTGCGATGCAGCAGCACGCCCTTGCCCACCAGCGGGCCATTGGCCGCCTGCATGAACGATGTTTTCATCTCGATGGTGACCACGCCCAGATCGAAATCCACGCTGCGCGCAGCCACGGCCATGGTCACATCCATCAGCGTCATCGAAGCTCCGCCATGGGTGATGCCAAAGGAATTCAGATGTTCGGGACGCGGTGTGAAGTGCAGCTCGGACTCACCGTTCTCCATCTTGTGGAGGGTGAAGCCCAGCTCATGCACAAAGGGAATTTCAGGACCAAATGACAACACCGCGAAACCTTTCAGAAGAGTGATGCGCCGCAGACCGCAGCAGCTGAACCGTGAATGTAAGCGCGGCGGACAGCCTCAGAATGCTGCGCCGCACAAAAAACATGACTCACCCTTCATCCGCCACTATCAACCACCGACCAGAGCGCTCACGCCGCCATCCACGGCCATCCACTGGCCGGTGATGTGCTTGCCGGCATCGCTGGCATAGAGCAGCGTCAGGCCCTTGAGATCCTCATCGTCGCCCAGGCGGCGCAGCGGCGCATGGGAGCGCATTTCGTCCTCGCCCAATGTCTCGATCAGCACGGCTGCCATCTTGGTCTTGAAAAAGCCCGGGCAGATGGCGTTGACGGTGATGCCGTGCTCTCCCCACTCGCCGGCCAGCGCGCGCGTGAAATTGATGACTGCGCCCTTGGAGGTGTTGTAGGCAATGGTCTTCATGCCCGTGGGATTGCCGCCCAGGCCGGCGATCGAGGCCAGATTGATGATGCGGCCGCTCTTGCGCTCCAGCATGGACAGGCGGGCGATCTGCTGGCTCAGCAGAAAATAGCCGCGCACATTCAGGTTCATCACCTTGTCCCAGGCCGCTGTCGGGTGGTCCTCGGCCGGCGCGCCCCAGCTGGCTCCGGCATTGTTGATCAGAATGTCCACATGGCCGAGACGCTGCACGGCCTCCTTGGCCAGGCGCGTGATATCGGCCTCGTCCGAGCAGTCGGCAGCAATCCAGTCGGCCTCTATGCCAGCGGCCTTGAGCTCGGCTGCGGCCTCTTCCAGATCCTTGGCCTTGCGCGAGCTCAGCAGAATCTTCGCGCCGGCCTCGCCCAGCGCATGCGCCATCTGCAGACCCAGGCCACGCGAGCCGCCGGTCACCAGGGCCGTCTTGCCCGAGAGGTCGAAAAGTTGCTGCACCGTACGTGTCATTCTCATGTCTCCTGTTTGTTTTCAAGGTTCAAACCGGGTGCGCAGTGCCTTGCAAGGCCTGCCCGTCAAAAGCTGCATGAATTGTGCGGGCGCCTCAGGCCCGGTGTTGTCACCTGCGTGTCGGCGCTGTCCCGCAGGTGGCAGAGCCCGCCCTGACGCGGCTTGCAGGGCCTGCCGGCAGCAGCCAGGCAAAGCGCATCCGGCGCCTTCAATCGGCATCAATCGGCAAACAGCGACTGCGTGCCGCCCCAGGCCCCGCCTTCGATCTCCAGCATGCGCAGCTTGGTCAAAGCGCCCTGACCGCCCGAGAAGCCTCCCGGTGCCCGCCCTGCGGCCAGCACGCGATGGCAGGGAACAATCGGCGCAAACGGATTGGCTCCCAACGCTTGGCCCACGGCGCGCGCCGCACCGGGCTCGCCCAGCGCTGCGGCAACTTCGCCATAAGTGCTGGTCCGCCCTGACGCCAGTGCGCGCGTGAAGGCATAGACCTGGCTGTGAAATGCAGGCACGGCGAACTCGTCGAGTGCAATCTCCTGCAGGTCAGGCAGAACACCAACCGGGCCTTGCACTCTGTCCTGCCGCATATCTCCCAGCACGCCGGCAGCCACGGCCTCTGCGCTGGGCTGCGCCCAGCACGGCTCGATCTGCGCATTCACTCCGGCCAGCAGACACTGCACCCCGGCCATGGCCTGCACGGCAAAGCCCGGAACAGCGGAGATGGAGGTCACGGCACCATATGCCGCAGGCCCGCGCTGCGGCTGCAGCGCATGGCGTTTGGACAGACCCAGCAGCATGCGCTCCCGGGTCTCGCCCCAGCTGGCCTCGGGCAGTTGCACGGCGCAGATGGCAGCGGCATTCCAGGCCAGACCACAGGCACCGATGCGCGTGACAAACAGGGCATGCCCTGGCAGGGGCAATGAAGCAGCAGGATTCATTGCCACAGTCTACAAAACGCAGTCCATTTGTTTTTGCAAAAATTTCCAGAAAGACTGTATGCAAAAACAGTTAATTACTGTATATTTAAACAGTCAAAACACTGTGGATATACGGACATGCAAGAAGCCCATTTCACCGTCTCTCTTTGCGACTACCCCGAGCTGCCCGAGGACAAACGCCAGCAGGCCGAGGCACGCTATGCGCGTGTGCTGGCCCGCCAGCTCGGCGGAGAGGAACAGGTCGGCGAAGCCCTGTCGCTGGTGCAAGGCCTGGAAGACACCCCTCCCGAAGAAATCACCGACGACGCCAAGCTCACCTTCCAGCGCTGGATGAAAGCCGCCCGCGCCGCTGCCGAAGCCGGTCTGCAAGGCATTGGCGGCACCGAAAGCTGTTTTTTCGATGTGCGGCGCATCTACCACTGAGTGAACGGGCGCGGGCGGCGCGAGTCCCGAGGCCGTCAGCGCCGGCCCGGGCCGCCAACCATTGCAAGGGACATGTGCCGCCCTGGCCACCGGAGCTCGCTGCAATGCCTACACTGGCGGCTTGTTTGACCGTGTGACTGTTCTCTTTCCATGCAAGCCCTGCTAGCCGCCATTGCCCAGATGCCCTTCCCCACTGATGCCCAGCGCATCTTTCATGGCCGCGGCGGTCGGTATCCGGGCTGCGAGCAGATCTCGCTGGATGCTTTTGCGCCCGTCATCGTGCTGACCAGCTTTGCCCCCATGGAGGAAGCCCAGCTGAGCCAGATCGGTCAGGCGCTGGAGCGGCGCTGGCAGCAGATCGCCCCGGCCGGACTGCCTCTGACCTGGGCCTTCCAGACCCGCGAAAGCGGTGGCAAGGTCGAAACCCGCGTCATGGCCGGCGAGCTGCCCGAGCCGCATGTGGTCACAGAGAACGGCGCCCGCTATCTGATCCATATCGCACGCGGGCAGAACCACGGCCTGTTCCTCGACATGGCCGCCGGCCGCGACTGGGTGCGCCGGCAGGTGCTGGCCCATGAGCGGCCCGCGCGCATGAAGGTGCTCAATCTGTTTGCCTATACCTGCGCGTTCTCGGTCGTGGCCAAGCTGGCTGGCGCGGGCCAGGTTCTCAATATGGACATGAGCAAGGGCGCTCTGGCCACGGGTCAGCACAACCATCAGCTCAATGGCGTCAAGGCCGGCGCCAGCTTCGCCGCCCACGATATTTTCAGCAGCTGGGGCAAGATCAACCGCAGCGGACCGTACGACCTGATCGTCGTGGACCCGCCCAGCTACCAAAAAGGCAGCTTCATCGCCACCAAGGACTATGCGCGTCTGATGCGCCGCCTGCCCGATCTGCTGGTGCCGGGCGGCCAGGTCCTGCTGTGCCTGAACGCCCCCGAACTCGGCACCGACTTTCTGCGCGAGCAGATGGCGGAAATCGCACCCGAGCTGCAGTTCGTCGAGCGCCTGGCAAACCCGGCCGTATTTGCCGATGTGGACGAGGAGCGCAGCCTCAAGGTCATGGTCTATCGCGCTCCTGCACTGGCTGCGGACCAGCAGCCATGAGAGAGGGCACAGATCAGGGCCGCAGCCTGTCTCTGCAGCCCGTGGACCCGGCTCTGGCACGCACGCTGCAGCGCTTTGCCCGGCTCGATGCGGAGACGCCGACCCCGCAGCTCGACTATGTGCAACGCCGGCGTCTGCTCAGCGAGCTGCAGGCCGGGCTGATTCGCTCGGCCCTGCCCGGTATTTCCAGGGCCGAGCATTTCGTGGCGGCCGAGGGCCGCGAGATCTGCGTGCGCAGCTATCGCAAGCAAGGTGCGGGCAGCGGCCGGACGCTGGTCTGGCTGCATGGCGGCGGCTGGATGGTGGGCGATCTCAACACCCATGACGACCTGTGCGAGCATCTGGCCCAGTTCACCGGTCATGTGGTGCTGTCCGTACATTACCGCCGCACGCCGGAGAGCCGCTTTCCCGCGCCGCTGGACGATGTGATGGCCGTGCTGCAGTGGCTGAGCGATATGCGCGGACTGCTGCCTTTTGCGGCAGAGCAGGTCCTGCTCGGAGGCGATAGCGCTGGCGCCCATCTGGCGCTGGCAGCGGCCGTACGCCAGATTCAGCAACCCACCGATGCATCCCGCATCGCAGGCCTGCTGCTGCTCTACCCGCCGCTTGAGCCCGGTCAGGACAATGACAGCATGTGCCGCTTTGCCACGGGCTTCGGGCTCACGCCAGCCGCCATGCAGCGCTACTGGCAGGAACTGGGCAAGCCCGAGGGCCAGGCCGCGCAATGGCTGACGCCGGGCTGCTGCAGCGCAGCCATCGCCCATCTGCCGCCTACGCTTTTGATGACGGCCAGCCACGATATTCTGCGCGACGAGGCCGAAGCCTTTGCCCATGCAGCCCAGGCCCTGGGCGCACCGCTGCAGCTTTTGCGCGCGCCGGCCATGGTTCACGGCTTTGCGCGAATGCTGGCTGCCAGCCCGGCGGCACGCCAGCAGGTCGAGCTCGCCTGCTCGGCCTGGGCGGAACTAATCGGCCGCCAACGTCCTCAGAGCAAATAAGCTTTGCTCTGAGGGCGGGTAGCGGCATGGCCGTGCAGGTGTACGCTGCACGGCGCCGGGCGCCGCCCCGCCCCGCCCCTTTCAAACACAATACCTCGACGCCGATGCATCAAGCATCCGGCGCTCGCCGCCATATCTTTCTTAGTCATGAGCCCAACTTCCGCCACCCCACAACAACTGATGCGCCTGGCCGTGGACCTGGCCCATGCCAACCGCCTCAAGGGCGGCCGCCCGTTCGGCGCCGTGCTCGCCCAGGGAAATGAAGTCGTTGCCACCGGCGTCAACGAAATCATTGCCAGCCACGACCCCAGCACCCATGCCGAAATGCAGGCCATACGCGCGGGCACACAGCAGCGCGCCAACCCCAGCCTGGCGGGCCTGTCCATCTATGCCAGCGGCCACCCCTGCCCCATGTGCCTGGCGGCCCTGGTCATGAATGGCGCCGAACAGGTGTTCTTCGCCTTCGACAACCAAGACGCCGCGCCCTATGGCCTGTCCAGCGAGGGTACCTACCAGCGCCTGCGCCTGTCGCTGACGCCGCAGCCGCTGCCCATCACCCGCATCGACACCGGCATCCGCGCGGCCCAGCTCTATGGGGATGAGGCCTGGCCCGCCGCCTGATCCTCGTTGCCGCCAAAACCATAACAACAAACCGGGCTGCCCAGGACGAGCGGCGCGCACACCGGCGCGCCGCAGCGCAGCCAGCCCCCGAGCTTCATGACATCGACATCTTCCCGAACACATCGCGTGCCGCCATTGCTGTGGCTGGCCGTGGTGATACTGGTCACCATCAATCTGCGTCCCTTTCTGACGGCTCCGGGTCCCTTGGCACCGACCATACAGCAGGCCACGGGCATGGATTTGCGCAGCTTTTCCTGGCTCACGCTGCTGCCCATGGCGCTGATGGGCATTGGTGGCTGGCTCGCTCCCACGGCATTGCGACGCTGGGGCGCGCGCGCCGCCATCTGCGCCTCGCTGCTGCTGATTGCGCTGGGCTGCGCCCTGCGCCTGACGCCTGCTGGCGCCGCCACCGGCAGTCTGCTGATCGTCACGGCCGGCCTGTGCGGCGCGGGCGTGGCGCTGGCACAAAGCATTCTGCCGGGGCTGATCAAGCGCCAGTCTCCCCACAACGTGGCACCCATGATGGGCCTGTACTCGGCCGCACTCATGGGCGGCGGCGCACTCAGCGCCCAGCTCTCGCCCGTGGCCATGCAACTGGGTCTGAGCTGGCAGGCTTCGCTGGCCATCTGGGCCATCCCAGTGCTGCTGGCATTGCCGCTGGCCTGGCATGCGCTGACGCTGATGCACGAGCCCGTTGCCCCTGCACCCTCCGTGCCGCTGGTACAAGCCGATAGCGACACCGGCTGGCTGCTGCGCCGTGGCCGCACCTGGCTGCTGCTGATCAGCTTCGGCCTGATGAACGGCGGTTATGGTTCCACCGTTGCCTGGCTCGCTCCGTTCTATCAAACCCATGGCTGGACGGCCACGCAAAGTGGCTCGCTGCTGGCCATCTTGTCGATTGCGCAGGCCGCATCGGCGCTGGCCATGCCCGCTCTCGCGCGCCGCAGCCTGGACCGTCGCTGCTGGCTCATGCTGGCCTTGCTGCTGCAGATCATCGGCTTTGCCGGCCTCGGGCTCTGGCCCGATGCCATGCCCACACTCAATGCCATCGTGCTGGGTCTGGGTCTGGGCGGCTGCTTTTCGCTCTTCATGCTGGTGGCGCTGGACCATCTGCCATCGCCCACACAGGCCGGTGCCCTCAACTCGCTGATGCAGGGCGGCGGCTTCATCCTCGCCGCACTGGCCCCTCTGGTCATGGCACAGCTGCACCAGATCAGCGACAGCTGGATGACGGGCTGGCTTTATCAGGCCGGCGTCGCCGCGCTGGTCTGTATGCTGGTGACACGCTTCAACCCCCAGGGCTACCCGCAAGCCATGCAGCAGCCTTGAGCACGGCATTGCGATCCCCAAAAAAGGGCCTGGAAACTTCCAGGCCCTTTTTCCTTTTCGTTTTTGTGCGGACTACTCGTTGACCAGCAGTTGCAGCCCATGCGCCTCGGTCGGCAAGGGTACCTCCCATCGGTGCAACATGCCCAGCAATGCGGCATTGCCGAGCGTGGTGTCGCGCTTGCTGTTGCGCGCCAGCAAGGTGGACCTGCTTGCCTCCAGATGCACCAGCGCCACCTGCGCGCCATAGGCCAGGCACAGGTCCAGCGTCTTGCCGCGCATCTGCCTGGACAGATGCGTGGCATTCCAGACAAAAGCGGCCTTGGCGCGCAGCAGGCTCTTGGCCTTGTCCACCGCATGATGGGCCGCAGCGCCCTCGTTCTCGCCGTGGCGCAGACCCAGTTCGGTGCGCGCATCGTCAAACGACACCACGGGCAGGCCCGCATGATGCTGGGCGACCCAGTGGTTCTTGCCCGATGCAGGCAGACCGCACATGACGATGACGCGCGAGCCCGGCTCTTCGTGCAAGGCGTAGTCCGGGTGCAGCTCGGCACCGCGGAAATAGCGCACTGCCGTCTCGGCCGAAGCAAAGCTGCGCGGCTTGCGCAAACAGCCCTCTTCCAACGCAAGCTCCCTGAACAGCTCGATATTCACCAGCACATTGCCCACATCGGGGCAGATACGACCGCGAATATCGGCACGGGCCAGCAGCACCAGCAAATGCAGATCGACCTGCCAGGACAGCTCTCTGACCATGAACTCGGGCGAGACGCCTCGGCGCGAATCGGCAAAGGCAAAAAACGGCACCTGATGCACTGCAATCAGGCGGCAGACCGCCTCGCGCCGGGCCACCGGCGCGCCCGCCTCCCAGAGCATGAGCCGCGCATCGAGTGCACCCCGACGCGAATGGCCAGGCTGCGAGATGCGGCCGTCGTCGGCTATCTGCGTGGTCGAGCACTTGGCGACATCGTGCAGCAGCGCGGCCAGAAAGACTGTCTCGCGCTCCTCGTTGGTGAGCCCTGCATAGTCGCCGTCCTGCAGCAGCTCGGTCACCACCATCTGCGTATGCGTCCAGACATCGCCTTCTGCATGGTAGATCGGGTCTTGCGGCGTGGTCTTGGCCAGCTCCAGTTGCGGAAAAGCCTCCAGGCAGGCTGCCCAGTCCACCGCATGGCGAGCGGAATGCGGCACCAGGGCCGCAATCTGTTTCCAGCTCCACATAAATTCTCCTTTCACCGCAGCCTCTTCATGAAAACCACGGTTTTGATAGCTATCAACGCTTGTTGGACAGGCCTCACCAGCTTTTTTGAATCTTGTTGGCAAAGATATCGACGCCTGTGCGCAGACCGTTGGCGACAATGGGCCGCTCGCTGTGGTGCGAGCCCGACTCCAGGATCACCTGCACAAAGTCGGAGCGCACGAACTTGTAGCGCTCCACGGTCTGGCCGTTTTCCTCGACCTTGATGTACAGACCTTCGGCCAGCTCGGATCTGTCGGTCTGGCGCCAGGCCAGCGGCAGATCCAGCTTCTGTCTTTGCACCTGATCCTCGAACACAGCCTGCCAACGCGCACTACGCCCCAGAGACGGTGTCAGCAATGCCAGCAAATCCTGCATGCGCCTCGGTGCGATGCCCGCGTAGAGCACGGGCACGGACACCACGGGCACACCGTCCAGCAGCGCGTGGCGCTGCGGCGTGTCCAGAAACTGCTGCGCCGAGCGATCCCAGATATCGAACTCGCAAAACCAGTGCGGCAAGGCGTCGTAGTACAGAGAGTGCTTGGCATACAGCCATTCGCCATACATCACATAGCGATCGTCCAGCAGGGCCATCAGCGCGCTTTCATGGGCTCGGGCCCATTGCTTGTAGGCGTTGAACTGACGCTCGCGCCCGCCCATCTGATCGGCTTGCAGATAGTGGCCGCGCGACTGCAGCAGCAAGCTGCCGTCGGCACCAAAGCTCAGCGCCGCATTGGCGCCGTCCAGCTTTTCCTCGACCACGATATGGCGGCCGGCCAGCGCTTCATAAGGCACGGCATCGGCCTGATCGCCGACCTGCAGCCGCGAGCCACGCAGATGCGGCGTGCGCGGATATTTGAGGATCTCCAGATTGAATAGATGTGGTGAAGTCATGTTGTGCTTTCCTAAAAGGGAATAAGCCACGCGCAAAAAAGGCGCGGCAGACAAATCAAGGACATGGACAGCGCCGCTCTCCGCTGCCATCGGAAAAAGACAGAACCCAAGCCGCCAAGCAAAGGGCCGGCCTGGAGTTCAGAGAGTGGGAGGAGCTTGGAGCCTGAATGCAATTCAGGCCAGAGACGCCAAGCAGGAAGATTGCCGCCCTTCACAGAACGGGAGTTCCACACCGCAGCGCACACGCGAGAAGGATCAGCGTGTGACGAAGTCGTTTAGCTCAAACGAATACGGCGGGACATGGTGCACCTCGAAAATGAGAGCTAATAGCGCAAGTGGAGCAAGGCTGGCGAGTGTATTTGCTTGCAAGCCCAACTGCCAAGCGCTTGACCGAAACTTGTTGCGCAAAGAACACAAAACGGTTTCACAGAGATGAAACACAGGCTGGTTACAAATCGTATTTTCTTCCTGCACCTGCCAAACTCTCAATGACATCTGCACAGACCTTGCGCCAACCTCTTCTGATTTCCCTGATCGCAGCCGCTGCCCTGGCCGCCTGTGGTGGCGATGACAACAACACTAACACCACCACACCAGCGCCTGCTCCGGTTCCTGAAGTCCCGGCGCCGGCACCCGAGCCCGAGAAGACGCCCACCTCGCTCACACTGGAGAAAATCGGCAGCTATCAGTCGGGCATTTTTTTGCAGAGCGCCGCCGAAATTACGGCTTTCGATCCCGTCACCAAGCGCGGCTTTGTGGTCAACGCCCAAAAGGGTGCGCTCGACGTGCTGGACATGAGCAACCCCGCCGCACCGCGCATGCTGGCCAGCCTGGATGCCACAAAGCTCTCGCTGGGTGCGGGGGCCTCCATCAACAGCGTGGCCGTGCATGGCGGCCTGGTGGCTGCAGCCGTGCAGGCATCGGTCAAGACGGACAAGGGCATGGTCGTCATCTATGACGCCGACAAGCTCGGCGTGATCGCCGAAGTGCCCGTGGGCGCCCTGCCCGATATGCTGACCTTCACCCCCGACGGCAAGACCATTCTGGTCGCCAACGAGGGCGAGCCCAGCGATGACTACCAGATCGACCCCGAAGGCTCGATCAGCGTGATCGATGTGAGCACGCCCGCCAAGCCCGTGGCGCGCACTGCCGACTTCAAGGCCTTCAACAGCCAGAAGGCGCAGTTGCTGGCCAAGGGCGTGCGCATCTTCGGCCCCACCGCAGACGGCCTGGGAACGGCCGCCGTGGCCAATGACCTGGAGCCCGAATACATTGCCGTGGCCCCGGACGGCAAGACGGCCTGGGTGACGCTGCAGGAAAACAATGCGCTGGCCATCGTGGACATCGCCAGCGCCACCGTGACCGATGTGGTGGCTCTGGGCTTCAAGGATCATGGCGCGGCCGGCAACGAACTGGACTTCGCCGACAGCGACGGCAAGAGCCCGGTCATCAACATCACCCAGGCCGCCAATGTGTTTGGCATGTACCAGCCCGACTCCATCGCCGCCTATAAGGCCGCCGACGGTGCGACCTATCTGGTCACTGCCAACGAAGGCGATGCACGTGCCTGGGGCGAGGGCAACAAGAGCTACTTCGGTACGGCCGCCGACAAGACGGCTGGCACTCCGGCCACGGCGGGCGATATGAGCAAGGGCTTTGTGGAAGAGTGGCGCATCAAGCACCTGGTGCACAAGGACGGCTTTTTGCGCCGTGCGGGCGACGATCTGCCTGCCCATCTGGCTCAGTTGGCCAGCGGCGCCTATCTGAATGCCAGCAACTTTGCCTGGTGCGGTGCGTTCGGCACAGACCCCAAGACCTGCCGCGACGATGACAAACTGGGCCGCCTCAAGGTCACCTGGACCATGGGCTACCAGACCGACAGCAGCGGCAACCCCGTCAAGGATGGCAAGGGCTACCTGACCTATGACAGGCTATACGCCTATGGCGGCCGCTCCATCTCCATCTGGGATGCCAGGGGCAAGCAGGTCTGGGACTCTGGCGCGGCCATCGAAAAATTCATCGCTAGCCCCGAATGCAAGCTGGGCGCCAGACGTGACATTGCCTGCGCCACCTACTTCAACACCGGTCATGACGAAACGGCCAGGCTCGATGCGCGCAGCAGCGCCAAGGGTCCCGAGCCCGAAGGACTGACCGTGGGCCAGATCGGCACCAAGACCTTTGTCTTTGTGGGCCTGGAACGCATGGGCGGCATTCTGGTGTTCGACATCACCGACCCCAAGGCACCCAAGCAGATCGACTATCTGAACACTCGCGAGAACTGGACCGCCAGCTTTGACGGCAAGTCCGCGCTGGCAGGTACCGCACTCAGCGATGTGGGCGATCTGGGCCCCGAAGGCCTGCACTTCATTTCTGCCGCCAAGTCACCCAACGGCAAGCCCTTGCTGATGGTGGGCAACGAGGTCAGCGGCACCACGGCCATCTACCAGCTCAATCTGCAATATTGAAACCTGCAGACAAGCAATCGCTTTCATGCCAGGCCCCGTCCCCACGGGGCTTTTTGCTATTCAAATCAAGCAAAGACTGCGCCGAGGGTTTCTCAATTACGTAACAATAAGCGCCAGCGGTCGGTGTACCGCCTATGGGTTCCCATTCGCCGCAAGCCAGACGCTTGCGACCTACTAAACCGCCGTGTATCCGGACGGCGGTGGCTTTTTGAACGGAGCACTTAATGACGCACTCTTTCGCTCGCCGCCAGGCGCTGCGCGGCTTGGCCGTGGCAGCTCTCGCCTCCTCCTCCCTGCTGTCCGCAGCGCATGCAGACACCCCCGCCGTGCTGCGCGTCTCGGCCATTCCCGACGAGGCACCGACCGAGCTGCAGCGCAAGTTCAAGCCCCTGGGCGAATACCTCTCGCAAGCCACCGGCATGAAGGTGGTGTTCACCCCCGTATCGGACTACGCAGCCGTGGTCGAGTCCCTGGCCACCAAAAAGCTGGACCTGGCCTGGCTGGGCGGTTTCACCTATGTGCAGGCCAAGATTCGCACCAACGGCACGGCCATCCCCATCGTGCAACGGGCCGAGGATGCGGTCTTCACCAGCAAGTTCATCACGGCCGACCCCGCCATCAAGACGCTGGCCGACCTCAAGGGAAAGACCTTTGCCTTCGGTGCACCTTCGTCCACCTCGGGCAGCCTGATGCCGCGCTTCTTCCTGCAGCAGGACGGCCTGAATCCCGAAAAAGACTTCAAGACCGTGGCCTACTCGGGCGCGCATGACGCCACCGTGGCCTTTGTGGCCGCAGGCAAGGCCGAGGCCGGCGTGCTCAACACTTCGGTGTGGGACAAGCTGGTCGAATCCAAGAAGGTGGACATCAGCAAGGTGCGTGTGTTCGCCACGACACCCACCTACTTTGACTACAACTGGACGGTGCGCGGCGACCTGGATCCGGCCATCGTCAAGAAGCTGACCGCGGCCTTCCTGGCACTGGACCCCAGCAAGCCAGAGCACAAGGCCATCATGGACCTGCAGCGCGCCTCCAAGTTCATCGCCACCGACTCCAAGAACTACGACGGCATCGAAGCTGCCGCCAAGTCCGCCGGTCTGCTGAAGTAAGAAATTCAGCTTTTTTGACTGCCAACGCTTATCTATCAAGCGTTGGCAGCTATTATTTTCAGAGTATTCGTCTCATGAGCTTCATGCTGGACGATGTGGGCCTGACCCACAGCAACGGCTTTACCGCCCTGTCCCATATCTCCTTGTCCGCCATCCAGGGCGAGAGCATTGCGCTCATCGGCCCCTCGGGTGCCGGCAAGACTTCGCTGCTCAGCACCATAGGCACAGCCTACCTGCCCACGGCAGGTCGCATGCAGGTGCTGGGCCGGACCGCGTCTGCGCAATCCGCCGCCCGCGAACTCAAGGCTTTGCGCAGCCGCATCGGCACCGTGCACCAGGCCGCGCCCATTCCGCTGCGCCAGCGCGTGGTCACGGCCGTGCTGGCCGGCAAGCTCGGCCATTGGCCGCTGTGGAAGGCCCTGGCATCGCTGGCCTATCCGCAGGACATTGCGGGCGCGCGCGAAGCCCTGGCTCGCGTGCAGCTTGAGGACAAGCTGTTTGCACGCTGCGACCAGCTCTCCGGCGGCCAGCTGCAGCGTGTGGGCATTGCCCGCGTGCTCTACCAGCAGGCCGAGCTGATTCTGGCCGACGAGCCGGTCTCGGCCCTGGACCCGGCACTCTCGCAGGCCACGGTGCAGTTGCTGGTGCGGGAAGCCGCCGCGCGCAAGGCCACGCTGGTGGCCAGCCTGCATGCCGTCGATCTGGCGCTGGCCAACTTTGACCGCATCGTGGGCGTGCGCGATGGCCGCCTGGCCTTTGACCTGCCAGCCGCCCAGGTCAGCGATGCGCAACTGCAAGCCCTCTATGCCCATGCCGATGGCAGAGCGGCCGACCTGCCCATGCTGCACAACCGCCTGGCTCAGCGCGATCCCGCCAGCGCCACGCCCACTCCCATCCAGGTGAACGCATGCCGGTAGACATGGTCGAGCAAGCCTGGCCATCACGCCGCGACCCCTCTGCTCGCGGCCGCCTGAGTGGGCTGATCCTGGCACTGGTCGTGCTCTGGCCCATGCTGCAGACCTCGGGCTTTTCGCTCAAGCCGCTTTTCGATGCCGACAATCTCAAGGTCATAGGCGGCTTTCTCGCGCAGTTTCTGCCGCCCGAAACCAGTGGGGAGTTCCTGGCCTATCTGGCTCAGGCCACGCTGGAGACCCTGGCCATCGCCACCGCCGGCATGGCGCTCGCCTTTGTGATTGCCGTACCCATGGCCTACCTGTCCACGGGCGCGGCACGCGAGAGAGTCACGCTCAACCCCATCGCCCGCAGCGTGCTCACCATCCTGCGCGGCATTCCCGAGCTGGTCTGGGCTCTGGTGTTCGTGCGTGTCTTCGGCCTGGGTCCTGCAGCCGGCGTGCTGGCCCTGGGCCTGACCTATGGCGGCATGCTGGCCAAGGTCTATGCAGAAATTCTCGAATCCACCGATCCCGCCCCGGCCCGTGCCCTGCGTGCCAGCGGCACCGGCCGTATTCAGGCCTTGCTCTACGGCCTGCTTCCGCAGGCGGCCAAGGAGCTGACCTCCTACACCGTCTACCGCTGGGAATGCGCGGTCCGCGCCTCGGTGGTCATGGGCTTTGTCGGGGCGGGAGGCCTGGGCCAGCTCATGGATCAGGCCATGAAGATGCTCAACGGCGGCGAAGCCGCCAGCATTCTGCTGGCCTTCATGCTGCTGGTGGCTGCGGCCGATCTGCTTTCCTGGTGGCTGCGTCGCGCGCTCGACGCCGCGCCTGCCGCGCGCGCCCTGCCCTTCGGCTGGCGAACCGGCACATTTGTGCTGGCGGCCTGGGCGGCGCTATGGGCCAGTCTGCGGCTTCTGGATATTGATTTCTCGGCGCTGTTCACGGCGGATGCCGCCGCCAGCATGGGCGACTTCGTGCGTGGCTTTTTCCCGCCCGACCTGAGCCAGCCCTGGCTGCTCAAGGTGCTGCAAGGCATCTGGGAGACCCTGGCCATCTCCATAGTCGGCACCTTGCTGGCCGCGATCGCGGGCCTGCTGCTGGCCCTGCCGCGCTGGCGTGCGCCATGGAATGTGGTGCTCAACGTGCTGCGCTCCGTGCCCGAACTGGTCTGGGCCACGATTACCGCGCTGGCCGTGGGCCTGGGCCCGTTTGCCGGTGCGCTGGCCCTGGCCCTGCATACCACCGGCGTGCTGGGCCGCCTGTTTGCCGAGGCCTTGCAGAATGCTCCGGCCGCTCCCGCGAATGCGCTCAAGCTCAGCGGCAGCAATCGCCTGCTGGCATTTTGCTATGGCACCCTCCCTGGCGCAGCGCCGCAGTTGCTGGCATACACGCTGTACCGCTGGGAAATGAATATCCGCATGGCCGCGATTCTGGGCTTTGTGGGTGCCGGCGGTCTGGGCCAGTTGCTGTACTTCGAGCTTTCGTTGTTCCACTATGCCCAGGCCAGCACCGTGATCATGGCCATGCTTTTGCTGAGCATTGCCGTGGACTGGAGCAGCGCCGGCCTGCGCCGCGCCATGCGTTGAGACAGTTGACGCGGCGCCCTAGCACCGAATCAGCTTCATCCGTTCCTCCATCACATCCGCCGCGCAGCCCCCCAGATGGGCCAACGCGGCCGGCGATCCGGTCTGCATCCAAGTCTCGATGAGAGTTGAAACCTGAATGACTTCAGCCACACTTGGCACCGCTTAGCGATGCTGCTTCACACTCCCAGGGGCAGGTCGGCCTTCTTCAGCGTGCGCAGCACAAAGCTGGACTGGCTATGGCGTATGCCCTTGATCTTGTAGAGCTTCTCGCGCAGCAGGCGCTCGTAATCGCGCGTGTCCTTGACAACGATACGCAGCAGATAGTCGTACTCGCCCGAAACCAGATGCGCCTCCACTACCTCGGGAATGGTGGCCAGCACCTCACCGAACTTTTCCAGGGTGTTGTCCGAGTGGCTATCCAGCGTGACCATGACCAGAACCGAATCGGCCAGTCCCAGCGCCTGCGGGTTCAGACGCACGGTATAGCCCTCGATCACGCCGGCCTCCTCCATTTTCTTGATGCGTGCCCAGCATGGTGATGCACTCAGACCCACGGCCGCGCCAATCTCCTGCAGACTGGCGCGCGCGTTAGCCTGCAATGCAGCAAGAATCTTTTTATCTAGAGTATCCATATCTTGGAATTTACTGCCAAAAATTAAAAAACAGAAAAATTTTCTGTAGCAACACTGTATTTACAGAATTTGAAGCAACATTTTCTGCACTGCAACATGCACACTTGAGTCCATGGAAGCACGTTTACCGACGCAGCAAAACCATTCAACATACCGCGCCGTTTACCGTCAGCATCCGGTTGGTTGATCCGCAATACGCATATGCAACAGGCCGCATCACTTAAGCACAGTGATGCGGCCTGTTGATATTTGGACTGCTCAGTCACTCCGGCAAACGACAGCGGCATGAAAAAACCCGGCCGGATTTCCATCGGGCCGGGTTTCGGGAGCCGGCCCGGCGCACAAGGCACCTGGCGGACGCTCATGCTGTCTACAGGGCTCGCTGCGGAGCAGCATCGGCTTGCACATGCTTGCGCACCTTGCTGACCAGGCTTTCGCTCACATCCGAAGCCTGGTTGCCCCAGCCCGTGCGCAGGAAGGTGGCCAGTGCGGCCACTTCGCCGTCGGTCAGGCGGTCGGCATAGCCCTGCATCACCAGATGCATGGGACGGCGCTCCGTAGCGGGCGATGAAGCGCCCTTGAGAATCACCGACACCAGCGGGCTGGCATCCTTGCCCAGCACCATGGCATTGCCTTGCAGCTCGGGGAAGATCCCGGGAGCGCCCTTGCCGCTGACAAAGTGGCAGGCTGCGCAGTTGTCGAGATACAGACGAGCACCCAAGGGCATGTCGGGCGCTGCGGACTTCAGCAGCTTAGCCGTGACTTCACCAGCTTCGTCAGCCCTGGCAACCGCAGTGCTGCGAGGGCCTGGCGTGGCCACTATTTCAGGGGCTGCATCTGCGGCTTGGCCGTCCATGGTCTTGAGGAACTTGGCCATGGCGTTCAGGTCCGCGTCGGTCATGTACTGCATGGAGTGTTCGACCACCAGCGCCATTTCTCCGTTGGCCACCGCATGGGCATTGCGGCCGGTTGCCAGATAGGCTGCCACCTGCTCGGTGCTCCATTTCTGAACACGCGAGTCCTTGCCGCGCAGCGCAGGAGCAGACCAGTCATCCACCATGCCGCCAGTAAGAAAGCCGGAGTCGGACAGGCGTGTGCCTTTCTGCGCCATGAAGGCAGTGCGGGGGCTGTGGCAGGCTGCGCAGTGACCGGCGCCTTCGACCAGGTACTGACCGCGAATCTGCTGATCGTCACCAGCCATGGGCTTGAAGTCTGCGTCACCCGACAGCGCCAGCCAGTTCCAGGCACGGATGCCGAAGCGCATATTGAACGGGAAGCTCAGACTGGTGGCCTGTACCTCGTTCCTGACGGGCTTCACCTCGGTCTGGAGGTAGTCGAACAGCGCGCGAATATCGCTTTCCTTCATGAAGCGATAGTTCTCGTAGGGCATGGCCGGATACAGCTGCTGGCCATGACCACCGATACCGTCCACCATCGCGGCACGGAACTGCTCCAGAGTCCAGTTGCCGATGCCGGTTTCCTTGTCCGGCGTGATGTTGGAGGACCAGATGGTGCCCATGGGGCTGTCAATGCCGCGACCGCCGGCCATGGGCTCGCCCCCCTTGGCAGTGTGACAGGCCATGCAATCACTGGCGCGCATGACATATTCGCCGCGGCCGGCTTCGGCTTTCCAGTCGGCGGCCAGCGCTTCATTCGCGGGTGTGGGCTTGAAAGGGACGTAGATCAGCGCCAGCGCCGCAACAGCGCCCAGAACGATCAGCGCAATCAGAATGCTGAGGATTTTCTTCATGTCTTGCTCTCCTCAGACCAGCGGACGTGGGTTTTTCAGATACATGGTGCGGATCGCATGCAGCGTCCAGTACGCCAGGCCGCCGACCATGCCGGTGGGGTTGTACTGGGTGTTCTGCACGAAGTTGCCGGCACCGAAGACGAACACGTTGTGCTTGTCCCAGGCCTGGCAGTAGCGATTGACCACGCCGTCCGTGGGCTTGTCGGACATGATGTGACCGCCGGTGTTGTGCGTGGTCTGGTAGGGACGCACGTCGAACTTGGCACCGATATTCTTGAAACCCGACTGCAGCAGATCCGGTTTCAAGGCGTTGCCCACCTCCTCGGCCTTGATCTTCTGGTACTGGGTCATCCGGATGTCGTTGTCCTGCCAGTTGAAGCTCATGCGCATCAAGGGACGACCATGTGGATCCTTGTAGGTGGGGTCCAGATCAAGATGGTTGTTGCGGTAGGACATGTGCGAGCCGTGCGTGCCGATCGACATGGAATGGCCATACCACTCGCCAATGCCCTTCTTCCAGCCTGCGCCCCAGCCCGGCGTGCCCTTGGGCAGCGGCATGGAACGGATGGGCTGGCCATTCATGGTGCCCACGCGCCAGTAGGCGCCGCCAATGAAGCCCAGCTTGCCGAAGTCGTTCTGGTTGATACCGTAGTCGTCGATACACATGCCGTTGGAGCCGTGACCGATGAAGGGATTGAAGTTCTCTTCCTTGAAGAACAGGGTCACGCCACCATTCATCTGGTAGGCGTAGTTCTTGCCTGTCACCCCGGTGTTGGTCTTGGGGTCGTAAGGTTTGCCGATGCCGGAGACCAGCAGCAGGTGCACGTTGTTGAGCTGATAGGACGACAGAATCACCAGGTCGGCGGGCTGGAACACTTCCTCGTTCGTGTTGGAGTCGAAGTAGGTCACGCCGGTTGCGGTCTTGCCGTCTTCCGAGCTCTCCACACGCAGCACTTCGCAGTGCGTGCGATAGGAGAAATTCTTCTTGCGCTTGAGCGCATCCAGCACCGCCGTCTGGGGCGAGGACTTGGAATACTGGTAGCAACCAAAACGCTCGCAGAAGCCGCAGAAGTTGCAGGGAGCCATCTGCATGCCGTAAGGGTTCACGTAGGACGTGGACGCAATGCCGGCAGGCGCCGGGAAGGGATGCAGGCCCATGCTCCTGGCACAGGCTTCGAACTTGCTCGCGTCGTAGGTCGATGGCAGAGCAGGCATGGGGTACTCTTTCGAGCGCCAGCCTTCAAACGGATTGCCGCCGGCCTGGATCTGGCCCTTGATATTGCCGGCCTTGCCCGAGACGCCGGCCACTTCGTCAAACCGGGTGAAGAAAGGCTCCAGCTCGTCGTAACTGACGGGGTAATCCATCAGGTTCATGCCTTCCGGAATGATGGACTCGCCCCATTTTTCCCTCACATAGCTGCGCAGCTTGATTTCCTCGGGCTGAGGGCGCCACAGCAAGCCATTCCAGTGCGTGCCGGCACCGCCCACTCCATTCGCTGGCAGGAAGGAGCCCATCGAACGGTAAGGCAAAGCGATTTCGCTGTCGTCGCGGCGCACCGTCACGGTCGCCTGACGGGGATGCTGCATATTCTTCAGGCGCACGCCATAGGTCAGCTCGTCGATCTGATTGGGGTACTTGAATTCGGGCACCGTGTTCTGGTCGCCGCCGCGCTCCAGCGCCACGATTTCCAGGCCCTCAGCGGCCAGTTCCATGCCGGCGATGGAGCCTGTCCAGCCCAGGCCAACGATGACCACGTCTTTTTTCTTTTCAATGCGTGCCATGACTCAAGCCCTTTCGCCCTTGATGGATACCGGTCCCAGCGGGTACTTCACGTTGTGCTGATCGACCCATTCGGCATAGCTGGCGCGGGCGCCAGGGAAGCCGATGTATTTCCAGGACTGCATGCCGTGGTTGCCGCCATGCAAGGGGTCGGCGAAATAGCCTTCCTTGGTATTGGCCAGCAAGGTGGTAAAGAAAAAGCTCAGTTCAGGGTCTAGCTTGATTTCGCCCTTTTGCAACGCGGTCAGAGCTTCGTCCTGCTGCTCTGCGGCAAGGCTTTTGAACTCCTTGCCAAAGCGCTTCGTGCAAGCCGCATTGAAGGCGGGAATGGCCTTGCGATAGAGCTGCGCAGGGTTCAGAGGCGATTGCCAGCCGCGATCGGGCGTGGCGGCCGGATCGTGCGGGCCTTCCATGTACCAGATCTCGGCATTGCCGTAGTAGCCCTTGAGCTGGCGATCGATGAACACCGGCACATGAGCTTCGATCGCTCCAGGTCCATCCCCTTCGGACGGGATCAGGCGAGCTGTTGCCGCCAGAACAAAAGCCCACTCGTCCGCATTGAAGTACTCGGGCTTGTATGCATCCAGTTTGAGCGCAGGCTCTTTGGAGTTGGCACGCATTGCCACGGCCGTTCCAGCCAGTGCGACGCCAGCACCGGAGGCGAACAGAAAGGATCTGCGGCTTGGTGGGGAAAAGTTGGACATTGTGCGATTCCTACATCGTGTGAACCTCGGCCATGCACAGCCAGTTGCGCGATGACCGAGTGTTCAGGTTTTTTGAATCAGCGGTGGGTTTGAGGTCGGGCAGAAAGAAGCACACACCCCAAAGAAAATGCCCGCAAAGCGGGCACTCATACGCAGAGCCAAAGTCTTTTTTCAAGCCGGCCCATACCGCCTTAACAATTTGATAATAGTTGCGCTGGCAAGTATCTGTACCAGGCAAGCTACTTGCCTGCCAGCAGGTCGTGGTTTTTCATTGGAGTGCGCAACTGGGGTTTTCACTTAGATATAAGACATAAGACCGCCTACCTACTACTCTGCGGCCCAAGACGCTGCCAGGCAGTGATGCCAGACTCAAGACGATGGAGAAGCCCTGACTCGCCCTTCACTGCTTACACGGCCAAAAGAGGGAAGGTGACGGCGCACTTTGTCGACACTAAGCCGGAGTCCGTGGCAATGAAAACCGGAACGTGGTGCCCTGTCCGCCACTCTCGACAAGATGAATGGAGACTCCGTGCAGCTCCAGCATCTGGTGCACGATTCTCAAGCCCAGGCCACCGTCACGGCGGGCACCACCTACGGTAAATGGACGCCTGAACAGGCCTTCGCGCAACTCTGGCGGGATGCCCGGGCCGGAGTCGCTGATCGTCACCTCCAGCTCTTGGCCCACTGCTCTTATGGCGATCCTGATCACCCCGCCTTCAGGGGTATAGCGCAAGGCGTTATCCAGCAGATTGCTCAGGACGCGCTCTATCATTCCCAGATCCGCACGAACTGCCGGAAGTTGAGGAGCAAGGTCCGCCTGCAAGGCGATATGGCGCGACTCTGCCGCAAGCTCGAATTTCTGGAAAACGTCCTGCACCAGATCAGCCAGGAAGAATGATTCGAGCTCCGGTTGCACAAAGCCGTATTCCAGTCTGGCCAGCTCGAACAGGCTTTGGGACAGGGCCCCCACCCTTCGACTCTGGTCGAGCGCAATGCCAAGGTAGCGCCTGCGCTCTGCAGGCTCCAGGCTTGCATCCTTGAGCAGCATGGTCTCCAGATATCCATGCAAGGATGACAGCGGTGTGCGCAGATCGTGGGAAATATTCGCGATCAATTCCCGGCGCTCCTGATCCTGCCGCGTGAGAGCTTCCCATTGCTCGCTGATGCGCAGCACCATTTGCCGATAGGCAGCGTCCAGTACTGCAATCTCGTCACGGCTGTGATCGGCCACATCCGGGGAGCGTTCCGGCATCTCGGGAGGAGCGCCATGCATGTCAAACTGCCGAACCGACTCGGTCAGACGCCGCAAGGGACGCGTGATCAAGGTGAAGGCGACAAGGCCCGCAGCGAGACAGAGCAGCCCGACCATGCCAATCGACAGCAGTGCCGTCTTCAACACCGCATCTGCCGAGCCTCTGGCTGCAAGAAGATCATGGGCCTCGCCAAGCAGCACCACATAGATGAAGCCGACTTGCCGCCCGTTCACGCTCAAAGGGGCCGCACTGAAGACCTTGCGGCCATCGCGGCTGCGAGGATCATCGCCCAGAATCGGCAGCATCTGTCCATCGATGAATCGATGCACCGGCTCAAGATCGACCCGGTCGCGACGCAAACGCCCCTCGGGTGCCGCGTGGCCGGCAATGCGGCCGTCAGGCTCCAGCAGATAGACCTCCACACTCGGGTTCACCATCATCAGCTGGTTGAAAAGATTTCGCACCGCGTTAGGCATCAAGCCATTCGCATCGGTCAGCTGGGCATCGCGGGCAATACTCTCTGCGACGTCCCGGGACAAGGCTTGCACCACCTCCAGTTCATGCATGCGGTTGGAGCGAAGCTGCAGCCAGGCCGAGGTACCGCTGCAGACCAGTAGCAACACGGCAAACACGATCGCCAGCCGCTGGGTCAGAGTCAGATTCATTCGCCCTCTCCAGTTTCAGCGAACTTGTAGCCGCGCCCCCAAACCGTGAGGATCCGCGTCGGCTGTGCTGGATTGACCTCCACCTTGGCACGAAGCCGGTTGATATGGGTGTTGACGGTGTGCTCGTAGCCCTCGTGCTGATAGCCCCAGACCGCATTGAGCAGGTCCATGCGCGAAAACACCTTGCCCGACTGGCGAGCAAAGAAATACAGAAGATCGAACTCACGGGGCGTGAGATCGAGACGGCGTCCGTTCAGGCATGCATCTCTTGCAACCGGATCCATGACCAGCCCATTGACCGACAGGCTACCTGATTCCAGGCGCGCACTCAGAGCCAGAGCATCGACCCGGCGCAGCAGAGCCTTCACCCGTGCCACGAGCTCCAGAACGGAAAACGGCTTGGCCAGATAGTCGTCCGCGCCGATCTCCAGCCCCAGAATGCGATGCACCTCACTGGAGCGGGCACTGATGATGATGATCGGCGTGTAGCGGGTCATGGCACGCGCACGCCTGCATATCTCCAAGCCGTCCACGCCAGGCAACATCAGATCCAGCACCAGCGCATCCCAGCCACCGCGCTCCAGATGCGCGAGGCCGTCATCGCCGCGGGCGCAATGCACCACCTCCAGCCCTTCGTCCCGAAGGTGGAGCGAAAGCAGATCGGCGATGTGGGCATCGTCCTCGACCAGCAGAATGCGACGGGCGAGAGTCATGGGTAATCAGGTCTCCGGCAGGGGTGGTTGATGCAGCACCGTGGAGCACAGCCACATGATTTCACATTGTGCTCAAACTGCTCGCGGGGAGTTATCACGTTTTTTTTAACTTTGCGTGAGGACTTCGGGATCGCCACTCCATAAGCTCAATGTCATCGAACCCAGAAAGCCGATGCCATGACCACCCGACGCCATATGCTGCTGGGCGCAGCAGCCTCCGCCGCAGCGCTTGCCACCGGAATCTTCCAGCGCCACGCGACTGCAGCGACAGAGACCTTCGAAATCAGCTATACCGACGCCCAGTGGCGTGCCCGGCTCAGTCCTCAGCAATATGCCGTGCTGCGCCAGCAGGCCACGGAGCCGCCCGGCAGCAGCCCGCTCAACAAGGAGCATCGTCCTGGAACATTTTCCTGCGCAGGCTGTTCCTTGCCCTTGTTTGCCTCCTCCACCAAGTTCGACAGCGGCACCGGCTGGCCCAGTTTCTGGAAGCCGCTGGACAACGCCGTCGCCACCCGCAAGGACCGAAGCTACGGCATGGTGCGTGTCGAAGCGCACTGCCGGCGCTGCGGCGGCCATCTCGGCCATGTCTTCGAAGACGGACCGCCTCCCACAGGTCTGCGCTATTGCATGAACGGCCTGGCCTTGGCTTTCACACCCAAACCTGCCTGAGGAGAAACAGGCCATGCTGCTGATCGTCCTTGCCTATCTGGGTGGTGTGCTGACCATCGTCAGTCCCTGCATCCTGCCCGTGCTGCCTTTTGTGTTCTCTCGCGCGAACCAGCCCTTTGTGCGCAACGGCCTGCCACTGCTGGCAGGCATGGCATTGACCTTTGCGATCGTTGCCTCTCTCGCCGCCGTCGGCGGCGGCTGGGTGGTGGCGGCCAATCAGTATGGCCGCTGGCTGGCACTCGCTCTGGTGGCGGTTTTCGGGCTGACACTGCTGCTGCCGCATCTGTCGGAGCGGCTGACCCGCCCATTGGTGGCAGTCGGCGCACGCCTGTCGGAATCGGCACAGACCGGCGGTGCACCGCAAACAGGATCCTCTGTCTTGCTGGGAGTCGCAACGGGGCTGCTATGGGCTCCATGTGCCGGGCCCATCCTGGGACTGATATTGACCGGTGCCGCCCTGCAGGGCGCCAACACCACCTCGACCCTGCTGCTTCTGGCCTATGCCGCCGGGGCTGCGACTTCCATGGCTGCGGCTTTGCTGCTGGGGGGGCGGGTATTTGCCGCGCTCAAGCGTTCGCTGGGTGCCGGTGAATGGGTACGTCGCGGCCTCGGTGCAGCCATGCTCGCGGGCGTGGCCGCCATCGCCCTGGGGATCGATACCGGCATGCTGGCTCGACTGTCAACGGCATCCACCGGCGGCCTGGAGCAGAAACTGGTCGAGCGCCTGAACCAGCCTCATGGAGAAGACCCCACGACCATGCGCGGCAATCCGGGCACGATGATGCGGGGAGCATTCCCGGCACCCGCTGAGGGAGCCGCCATGATGTCTGCAGGAGCCGCAATGCGCATGAGCGGACCATCGAATAAAGCCCCTGCACTGCCCGATGAAGGCATCGCACCATCGCTGGGCGGGGCAACCCAATGGCTCAACTCCAAGCCTCTGAGCGGGCAAGACCTGCGTGGCAAGGTGGTGCTGGTGGATTTCTGGACCTACTCCTGCATCAACTGCCTGCGCACCCTTCCCTATGTGAAGGCATGGGCAGAAAAATACCGTGATCAAGGTCTGATCGTGGTCGGTGTGCACGCCCCCGAGTTTGCTTTTGAGCGCGACATAGGCAACGTGAGCAAGGCCATGAAAGACCTGGGCATCAACTATCCGGTGGCCGTTGACAACCAGTATGCAATCTGGCGCGCATTCAAGAACCAGTATTGGCCTGCTCACTACTTCATCGATGCCACGGGACGCATCCGCCACCATCACTTTGGCGAAGGCGGCTACGCCGAGTCGGAGCGGGTGATACAACAGCTTCTCCAAGAGGCGGGCAGCTCCCAGTCAACCATGGGCCTGACGGAGGTAGATGCCGGGGGCGTTCAACTGGCCGCCAACATGGATGAGGTCGCGTCCCCCGAAACCTATCTGGGTTATGAGCGTGCCGAGAACTTTCTCTCCACACCCAAAGCCGTTCCCGACAGGACGGCAACGTATCGGGAACCGGAACGGCCCAGGCTGAACACCTGGGGCCTTGCCGGGCAATGGATGGTTGGAGCGGAAAGCGCCTTGCTGACCGGTCCATCAGGCAGCATCGTCTACCGGTTCAAGGCACGTGACCTGCATCTGGTGTTGAGCCCCGGCCCTGACGGAAAGCCCGTGCGCTTCAAGGTCCGCATTGACGGCAAACCACCCGGCACCGCCCACGGCGTGGACGTGGCCGCCGACGGCAGCGGCACTGTCTCCGGCCAGCGGCTTTACCAGCTGGTGCGCCAATCCGGAGTCATTACCGAGCACACCTTCAGCATCGAGTTCCTGGACAGCGGCGTTTCTGCCTATGCCTTCACTTTCGGATAGCCATATGAACACACGCATCATCTCAGGGGCCGCCTTGAACCGGCGCGGCCTGCTCCAGACACTGGCCGGCAGCATCGTTTTGCTGGGCGGCGGACTGTTCTGGCAACCAATGGCCTTCTCGGCCGAAGAAGCGGTTCGCCTTCCTGTCCCTGTCCTGGACCTCCCGGCCACCGGCCCCTCCCCGCAGCGTGCAATCTTTGCTGGCGGCTGCTTCTGGGGAGTACAGGGCGTATTCCAGCACGTCAAGGGCGTGCAACGCGCGGTCTCCGGCTATAGCGGAGGTGCTGCATCCACCGCCTCCTACGAGCTGGTCAGCCGCGGCAACACCGGCCATGCAGAATCCGTCGAGATCACCTTCGATCCGACCCAGGTGAGCTATGGAAAGCTGCTGCAGATATTTTTCTCTGTCGTCCACGATCCCACCCAGCTCAACCGACAGGGTCCGGACACAGGAACGCAGTATCGCTCGGCAATTTTCACGACCAGCCCGGCCCAGCTCAAGACAGCGCAGGCTTACGTCGCGCAGCTCGATGCAGCGCGCCTGTATCCCAAACCCATAGTCACCCGCCTCGAGGACAAGGCCAGTTTCTATCCGGCCGAGCTCTACCACCAGGACTTCATGACCGAAAACCCGCGCCACCCCTATATCGTCTTCAACGATATGCCCAAGGTGAACAGCCTCAAGCGCCTCTTCCCCGACAGCTACCGCAGCGAACCGGTTCTGGTAAAGAAAACGCGCCCATAGCGACTCCATCTCAGCGATGCTGCGGCAGAGCAGCAATTGTCGGCGCAGCTGATGGCCTGCTGCACGCCCTGACGATCCTGCCGCATCAAGGGCGCCCTATGAATACCATCCTGCCCATCGGCTTCGGTCATGTCCGGCACCACCGCCAGCAGCCTGTGCAGCATGTCTTCGCTCCCCCTCTGCCTCCTCATGCAGCCACCGCTTAGCCAGCGCACGCAGCAGGACGAGGTACTCAGGCACAGCCGGTGCGGCTGGATCAGCGTCCACGATTGCCACCACGGCAAGGTCGGGGTCAATGCGCTGGCCTGGCTCGAACAACTTCCGCACGGCGAAGTCTGGTTGCACGCCTTCCGCGCGGTCATCCAAGAATCATCAGGGCTGAGCTTGCTCCGGCCGGAAGGGCTGCTGCCACGCCATCCAATTCAAGCTGCAAAGCCCGTGCCAACGGGATGTACGCAGTACGCACACAAACAAAAAACCTCTTAGGTCAATGACCTAAGAGGTTTTCGTATTTGGTGGGTGATACATGGATCGAACATGTGACCCCTGCCGTGTGAAGGCAGTGCTCTACCGCTGAGCTAATCACCCGATAGACGTGATTATATCAAGGATTGGCGCTCACATTTTCAAAGTTGCGCCAGGCAGTCTTGCCACCGCTGGATTTATCCATCTGCTTGAGCACATCATCGTGGGATTGCTGCTCCTGCTCATTGGCGCGCAGCACTGGCAACTTGAAGCTGCTCAGGTCCACCGAGGGAACGACAATCGCTCCAGCCGCCGGAGCATCTGCCGGCTCCTCGGTCATGAGCAAGGCATCTTGCCCGCGCGTGAGATTGATGTAGACATCCGCCAGCAGCTCCGCATCCAGCAAAGCGCCGTGCAGCGTGCGGTTGGAATTGTCGACACCCAGGCGATCGCAGAGCGAGTCCAGCGAGTTGCGCTTGCCCGGATACATCTCCTTGGCCATGACCAGGGTGTCGAGGACTCCGCCCACACACTGCTTGAGCGGCGGGCGCTTGGCCAGTTTGAGCTCGTTGTTCAGAAAGCCCAGGTCGAACGGCGCATTGTGGATGATGAGCTCTGCGCCCTGCAGATACTCCCAGATCTCGTCGATCTTTTCCTCAAAGCGCGGCTTGTCCTTGAGGAACTCCGTGGTGATGCCGTGCACGCGCAAGGCATCTGGATGGCTGTCCCGACCCGCATTGAAGTACAGATGCAGATTGTTGCCGGTGAGCTTGCGGTTGACCAGCTCCACGCAGCCCAGCTCGATCAGACGATCGCCATCGATGGCCGACAGGCCGGTCGTTTCCGTATCCAGAACAATTTGGCGCGACATTCAATTTCTCCCAATTACCTGCGGCGCTCACATCGCCCAACAATTTCTAAAACAAGCGCGCACCAAAGCCAGGACACCGAGGAAGCGCCGCCGCGCACCGAGGGTGTCGTCCCCCTCCCCTAGCGCGAAGCGCGTAGAGAGAGGGGGAAGGCGCAAAGCGCCTCAGGGGGTGCTCAGTGATTTTCCTTAGCGTGGTTGATGGAGTACTTGGGGATCTCCACCGTCACATTCTCGCGCGCCAGAATCGCCTGGCAGGACAGGCGCGACTGAGGCTGCAGACCCCAGGCCTTGTCGAGCAGGTCTTCTTCCTCTTCCTCCGCCTCGTTCAGGGAGTTGAAGCCCTCCTTGACGATGACATGGCAGGTCGTGCAGGCGCAGCTCATATCACAGGCATGCTCGATATTGATGCCGTTGTCCAGCATGGCTTCACAGATCGAAGTGCCGACGGGAGCTTCGATTTCCGTGCCATTGGGGCAGTACTCGGCGTGAGGAAGAATTTTGATGATGGGCATTGTTCTGTTTATGAATTAAATGGTGTTGACACTCTTGCCGGCCAGCGCCTGCTGGATGCTGCGATTCATGCGTTCGGCCGCAAACGACTCGGTTCCCTTGGCCAGGGCCTGTGTTGCGCCCTCCACGACGGCCGGATCATCGCTGGCGACGGCCGCGCGTAGCGCTGTCATCAGGCCGTCGATGCTGTCGCGCTGCTCGGCGCTGAGCACATCCCCATCCACGTCCAGCGCGCTCTGCGTGGCCAGCAGCATGCGATCGGCATCCACGCGGGCCTCGACCAGGGCGCGGGCTTTCATGTCTTCCTGGGCCGTGGCAAAACCGTCCTGCAGCATCTGGGCGATCTGGTCGTCGGAGATGCCGTAGGAGGGCTTGACGTTGATATGTGCTTCGACGCCGCTGGTCTGCTCCTTGGCGCTGACGGACAGCAGGCCGTCGGCATCGACCGTGAAGGTCACGCGGATGCGCGCCGCACCGGCAGCCATGGGCGGAATGCCGCGCAACTCGAAACGCGCCAGGCTGCGGCAGTCCGCCACCAGATCACGCTCGCCTTGCACCACGTGAATGGCCAGAGCGGTTTGCCCGTCCTTGTACGTCGTGAAGTCCTGTGCGCGGGCCGTGGGGATGGTCTCGTTGCGCGTGATGATGCGCTCGGACAGGCCACCCATGGTTTCCACACCCAGCGACAGCGGAATCACATCCAGCAGCAGCAGGTCGCCGGCGGTATTGTTGCCGGCCAGCTGATTGGCCTGAATGGCAGCGCCCAGGGCCACCACTTCGTCAGGGTTGAGATTGGTCAGCGGCTCGCTGCCGAAGAAGTCGGCCACGGCCTGGCGAATCTGGGGCATGCGGGTGGAGCCGCCGACCATGACCACGCCCTGCACCTCATCGCGGCCCAGGTCTGCATCCTTGAGCGCGCGGCGCACAGCCGCAAGGCTCTTGCTGGTTAAGTGAGCAGTCAGCGCAATGAATTCCTCACGCTTGACATCAAAAGACACTGAACCCGAGGAAATATCAGCGGTAAACGCTACAACTTCTGATTCAGTCAGGGCCTGCTTGCAATGGCGCGCGGCAATACGCCAGGCGGTCTTGTCTGCTGCCGACTCCAGCTGCGTGCCGGTCTTTTCCGCCACCCAGGCCGCCAGCGCGTCATCGTAGTCGTCGCCGCCCAATGCCGAGTCACCACCTGTGGCGATCACTTCGAACACACCCTGTGCAAGACGCAGCACCGAGATATCGAAGGTGCCGCCACCCAGATCGTAGACGGCGTAGACGCCCTCCGCCGCGTTGTCCAGGCCGTAGGCAATGGCTGCTGCCGTGGGTTCGTTGATCAGGCGCAGCAAGTTGATGCCTGCCAGCTTGGCTGCATCCTTGGTGGCCTGGCGCTGGGCATCGTCAAAGTACGCAGGCACGGTGATGACTGCACCATAGAGATCGTCGTCAAACGTGTCTTCGGCACGGAAACGCAAGGTTGCCAGAATTTCGGCACTGATTTCCACGGCCGTCTTGGCGCCGTCCACGGTTTCGACGGAGATGACGCTGCTGTCATCGGTCTTGAAGCGATAAGGCAGCTTCTCGGGCGATTCGATATCAGCCAGGCTTCGCCCCATGAAGCGCTTGGCCGAGCTGATAGTGTTGGCAGCATCCTGCGCCTGCGCGGCCTTGGCATCAAAACCGATCTGTCGGCGGCCCATTTCCATGTAACGCACCACCGATGGCAGCAGCACACGCCCCTGATCGTCGGGCAGGCATTCGGCCACGCCGTTGCGCACTGCAGCGACCAGAGAATGCGTGGTGCCCAGGTCGATACCTACAGCAATGCGTCGCTGGTGGGGATCGGGGGATTGGCCGGGCTCGGAAATCTGCAAAAGCGCCATGAAATTCTTCTTTTGAAACATCAGAGGCCAGCGTGGCTGGCCCGCTCAAGGTGGATACGCTGCGTGCCTAGGGCACAGCGCGTTGCTCTGGCTCTTATTGTCCCAGTTGATCGCGACGGCGATCCACATCTTGCGCAAATCGCGCAACAAACATGAGGGCTCTCACCTGCTGCACGGCAGCGGCGGCATCTCCAGCCTCGTCCAGCAGACGACCGCATTCGCCAAGCATCTGCTTTTTGGCGGCGAGCATCTCGCCCTCCAGAGCATCCAGCTCCTGCTCGCTGGCAGCGTCTTCCAGCGCTTCGCGCCACTCCATCTGCTGCATCAGAAATGCCGCAGGCATGGCCGTGTTGTCTTCAGCCCGCACTGGCGCTCCCGCCAGCTCGCACAAATAGGCGGCGCGCTTGAGCGGGTCCTTGAGGCGCTGATAGGCCTCGTTGATGCGTACCGACCATTGCATGGCCACGCGCTGCGCGGCTGCGCCCTGGGCGGCAAAACGGTCGGGGTGCGCTTCGCGCTGCAGCTCTTTCCAGCGTGCGTCGATCTGGCTGCGCTCCTGCGCAAACTTGCGCGGCAGGCCAAACAATTCAAAGTCGTCAGATTGCAGATTCATGGCATTAAAAAACCGCCTGCAGCAGCGCTGAGGCGGTTCTGTTCTTACGCTTGGGCGCTACACACGCCAGGGACACCGAGCAAGAGCCGCCTCGCAGCGAAGGTGTCGTCCCCTTGGGGGGAAGGCGCGAAGCGACTCAGGGGAAAATCAAATCCTGAAGCTCTCGCCACAACCGCAGCGATCACGCTCATTGGGGTTGTGGAACTTGAAGCCCTCGTTCAGGCCTTCGCGCACAAAATCCAGTTCCGTGCCGTCGATATAGGCCAGGCTCTTGGGGTCGATCAACACCTTGATGCCGTGGTCTTCAAACACCACATCATCGGGCTGGACTTCGTCCACATATTCCAGCTTGTAGGCCAAGCCGGAACAGCCCGTGGTCTTCACGCCGAGGCGCACGCCAATCCCCTTGCCGCGACGCGAAAGGTAGCGGTTCACATGACGGGCAGCCGCCTCGGTCATTGAGATGGCCATGGCCTCAGGCTTCCGTCGCCGTGCGCTTTGCGCGGTAGTCGTTCACAGCAGCCTTGATGGCGTCTTCAGCCAGGATGGAGCAATGAACCTTGACCGGTGGCAGCGCCAGTTCTTCGGCGATCTGGCTGTTCTTCAGGGCGGCAGCCTCATCCAGCGTCTTGCCCTTGACCCATTCGGTCACCAGCGAAGACGAGGCGATGGCAGAGCCGCAGCCATAGGTCTTGAAGCGTGCATCTTCGATCACGCCAGTGGCAGGATTGACCTTGATCTGCAGCTTCATCACGTCGCCGCAAGCGGGCGCACCCACCATACCCGTGCCCACAGAGTCATCGCTCTTGTCGAACGAGCCCACGTTGCGGGGGTTTTCATAGTGGTCAACAACTTTTTCGGAGTAAGCCATGGTGTCTACCTCTTGAACTCTTTGTAATCTATGCTTAGTGTGCAGCCCATTGAATAGTGCTGAGGTCGATGCCGTCTTTGTACATCTCCCACAGAGGGCTCAGCTCGCGCAGCTTCAGCACGTTTTCGCGGATCGACTTGATCGCGTAGTCAATTTCTTCTTCCGTCGTGAAGCGACCAAAGGTCATGCGCAAGGAGCTGTGTGCCAGCTCATCGCTGCGGCCCAGGGCACGCAGCACATAGCTGGGCTCAAGGCTGGCGGATGTGCAGGCGGAACCCGAGGACACGGCCAGACCCTTGATGCCCATGATCAGCGACTCGCCTTCGACGAAGTTGAAGCTCATGTTCAGGTAATGGGGAACGCCGTTCTCCATATCGCCGTTCACGAACACCTGCTCCAGATCCTTCAGACCATCGAGCAGACGCTTGCGCAGTGCACGTGCGTGCTCCATATCCTTGGCCATCTCTTCCTTGGCAATGCGGAAGGCTTCACCCATGCCCACGATCTGGTGGGTTGCCAGCGTGCCGGAACGCATGCCGCGTTCATGACCGCCGCCGTGCATCTGAGCTTCCAGGCGCACGCGCGGCTTGCGGCGCACGTACAGCGCACCGATGCCCTTGGGGCCGTAGGTCTTGTGCGAAGCCAGGCTCATCAGGTCGATGGGCATGGTCTGCATGTTCAGATCCATCTTGCCCGAAGCCTGAGCGGCGTCGACGTGGAAGATGATGCCCTTCTCACGGCACAGGGCGCCAATGGTGTTCAGATCCTGAACCACACCGATCTCATTGTTCACGGCCATCACGCTGGCGAGGATGGTGTCGGGACGGATCGCGGCCTTGAACACTTCGATGTCCAGCAGACCGTTTTCCTGCACGTCCAGATAGCTGACTTCAAAGCCCTGGCGCTCCAACTCACGCATGGTGTCCAGCACAGCCTTGTGCTCGGTCTTCACGGTGATCAGGTGCTTGCCCTTGCCCTGGTAGAAATGCGCTGCACCCTTGATGGCCAGGTTGTCGGACTCGGTCGCGCCGCTGGTCCAGACGATTTCACGCGGGTCGGCGCCAATCAGGTCGGCGACCTGCTTGCGGGCCTTCTCGACGGCTTCTTCGGCTTCCCAGCCCCAGGCATGGCTGCGCGATGCGGCATTGCCAAAATGTTCACGCAGCCAGGGAATCATGGCGTCCGCCACGCGGGGGTCCACCGGAGTGGTTGCACCGTAGTCGAGATAAATGGGAAAGTGCGGGGTCATGTCCATGACTGGCTCGTCTTGTTTTTGGCTGACAAATCGTGAGGAATCGATGCACCTTGTGGTGCCATCAGGGCGAAGAAACATGCCGCACAGCCATGCATGCATCCAGGCCCTGACTATCGGAGTCGGGCTTCATGCCGATCTGGTTGCCGCCCGAGCACTGCTCGAGCGGCCCCGGATCAGGATTTCGCGAAGGCGTTACCCAGGGCGAACACCGAGTTCGGTGCGTTCACACGGATGGGCTTGACCACGGGTGCTGTGGAGATGGCGCGGCGCACCACGGGCTTGTCCTCGATCTGGATGCCCTTGGCCAGTTGCTCGTCCACCAGCTTTTGCAGAGTGACGGAGTCCAGGAATTCCACCATGCGCTGATTCAGTGCAGCCCACAGCTCATGGGTCATGCAGCGGCCGGCTTCGCCCAGACAGTTTTCCTTGCCACCGCACTGGGTCGCATCAATAGGTTCATCCACCGAGACGATGATGTCAGCCACGGTGATGTCCGTTGCCTTACGGGCCAGGGTGTAGCCGCCGCCGGGGCCACGGGTGGATTCCACCAGTTCGTGGCGACGCAGCTTGCCAAACAACTGTTCCAGATAGGACAGCGAAATCTGCTGACGCTGGCTGATGGCAGCCAGAGTCACAGGGCCATTGTTCTGGCGCAGTGCCAGGTCGATCATCGCGGTGACCGCAAAGCGGCCTTTGGTCGTAAGACGCATACGAGCTCCTTCAGTCAGGATTGTTCGTTACAGAAACGCACGCCCGGTCACAGTACCTAGACGAGCACAGTCTCCGCCCTTACTCCGTCCTGTGATTAGGTTCAGAGCCCTTCTGTGAGGGAAGTTTGTTGTTGAGTGTTTGAGGCGAGTATATCACATTCCCCATCAATTTTGTCGGGTAACAGCGTGCACTCACGTAATAACCCCGAGATTTGCGAAGAAATATTCCTACGGTGCCGCCCCGAACAATTGCTGTTTGAGAAGCGAAAGCTGGTCTCGCACACGCGCTGCCTGCTCGAATTCCAGGTTCCTGGCGTGCTCCAGCATTTGCTTCTCCAGACGCTTGATCTCCTTGGCGATGTCTTTCTCCGACATATCCTCGACACGTGCCTGTTGTAGAGCCTGCTCCTGCAGACGCTCGGCCTCTTTGCCGCTTTTTTCGCTGTAGACACCATCAATCAGGTCTTTCACCCTCTTGACAATCTGTTTTGGCACGATTCCGTTGGCCTCATTGAAAGCCATCTGTTTTTCGCGGCGTCTTTCGGTTTCGCCGATGGCTTTCTTCATGGACTCCGTGATGCGGTCCGCGTACAGAATCGCCTTGCCGTTGACGTTGCGCGCCGCGCGACCTATGGTCTGGATCAGGCTGCGCTCGGCACGCAGAAAACCTTCCTTGTCGGCATCCAGAATCGCCACCAGCGAAACCTCGGGAATATCCAGGCCTTCGCGCAGCAGGTTGATGCCGACCAGCACATCGAAGGCTCCCAGACGCAGGTCGCGGATGATTTCCACGCGCTCCACCGTATCCACGTCGGAGTGCAGATAGCGCACCTTCACACCGTTGTCGGTCAGATATTCGGTCAGTTGCTCGGCCATGCGCTTGGTCAGCGTGGTGATGAGCACGCGCTCCTCCAGCTCCACGCGCTGGCGGATCTCCTGCAGCACGTCGTCGACCTGATGGATGGCCGGCCGCACTTCGATCTCGGGATCGACCAGGCCCGTGGGGCGCACCACCTGCTCCACCACCTGCCCGGCATGAGTCTTTTCATATTCGGCGGGCGTGGCCGAGACGAACACCACCTGGCGCATGCGCTGCTCGAACTCCTCGAACTTGAGCGGCCGGTTGTCCAGCGCCGAAGGCAGGCGGAAGCCATATTCCACCAGCGTGGTCTTGCGCGCCCGGTCGCCGTTGTACATGGCGTTGAGCTGGCCGATCATCTGATGGCTCTCGTCGAGGAACATGATGGCGTCGCGCGGCAGATAGTCGGTCAGCGTGCTGGGCGGATCGCCGGGCTTGGAGGCCGAGAGATGGCGCGTGTAGTTCTCGATGCCCTTGCAGTGCCCCACTTCGCTGAGCATTTCCAGATCGAAGCGCGTGCGCTGCTCCAGGCGCTGCGCCTCCACCAGCTTGCCCATGCCCACGAGCTGCTTGAGGCGCTCGGCCAGCTCTTCCTTGATGGTCTCCACGGCCGCCAGCACCTTGTCGCGCGGCGTCACATAGTGGCTGCTGGGATAGATGGTGAAGCGCGGAATGTTCTGGCGCACCCGGCCCGTGAGCGGATCGAACAGCTGCAGGCTCTCGACCTCGTCGTCGAACAGCTCGATGCGCACGGCCAGCTCCGAATGCTCGGCCGGGAACACATCGATGGTGTCACCGCGCACGCGGAAGGTGCCGCGCGAGAAATCCTGGTCGTTGCGCTGATACTGCATGCGGATCAGCTGCGCAATCGCATCGCGCTGGTTGAGCGTGTCGCCCGCGCGCAGCGTCATGATCATGCGGTGGTAGCTCTCGGGCTCACCGATGCCGTAGATGGCAGAGACGGTGGCCACGATCACCACGTCGCGCCGCTCCATGATGCTCTTGGTGCAGGACAGGCGCATCTGCTCGATGTGCTCGTTGATGGCGCTGTCCTTTTCGATGAACAGGTCGCGCTGGGGCACATAGGCTTCAGGCTGGTAGTAGTCGTAGTAGCTGACGAAGTACTCGACCGCGTTTTTCGGGAAAAACTCCCTGAACTCCGAGTACAGCTGTGCCGCCAGCGTCTTGTTGGGCGCAAACACGATGGCGGGCTTGCCCAGACGCGCGATCACGTTGGCCATGGTGAAGGTCTTGCCCGAACCGGTCACGCCCAGCAGCGTCTGGAAGGACTCGCCGTCATTGACGCCTTCGACCAGTTTTTCGATGGCCGCAGGCTGATCGCCCGCCGGTGGATAGGGCTGGAACAGCTCGAACGGCGAGTCCGGGTATTGCACGAAACGGCCTTGCGGCTCGGCATTCATATTTTGTTCTTGCATGATCTCATGTCCATGACGCATAGGGTAAGCGCGGAGTAGAATGGCAGCCCAACCCTCAAGCCTAACCTAGGCTGATGCGTTTTTTCGAGCACCGGGCAATGCCCTGCCCGTCTAACGCGCTCGGAGCAGTAGCTGGGGGTGACCTGACTTATTTCCATCCATCAAGGATTTTTTCATGTCTCTGTTTACCGCCGTCGAAATGGCCCCCCGCGACCCCATCCTGGGTCTGAACGAGCAATTCAACGCTGACTCCAACCCCAACAAAGTGAACCTGGGCGTGGGCGTGTACTTCGACGACAACGGCAAGCTGCCCCTGCTGGAGTGCGTGCAGGCCGCCGAGAAGGCCATGATGGAAAAGCCCACCGCCCGCGGCTATCTGCCCATCGACGGTATTGCCGCCTATGACAACGGCGTCAAGGCCCTGGTGTTCGGAGCCGAGTCCGACGTGGTCAAGTCCGGCCGCGTGGCCACCGTGCAAGCCATCGGCGGCACCGGCGGCCTGAAGATCGGCGCCGACTTCCTCAAGAAGCTCAACCCCAACGCCAAGGTCCTGATCTCCAACCCCAGCTGGGAAAACCACAAGGCCATCTTCACCAACGCTGGTTTTGAAGTCGGCACCTACGCTTACTACGATGCAGCGACCCGCTCCATCGACTTCGCCGGCATGCTGGCCGACCTGAACGCTGCCGCTGCCGGCACCGTGGTCGTGCTGCACGCCTGCTGCCACAACCCCACCGGCTACGACATCACCGCCGCTCAGTGGGATGAAGTGATCGCCGTCGTCAAGGCCAAGGGCCTGGTCGCCTTCCTGGACATGGCCTACCAGGGCTTTGGCCACGGCATCGCCGAAGACGGCGCCGTGATCGGCAAGTTCGTGGCTGCCGGCCTGAACATCTTTGTCTCGACTTCCTTCTCCAAGAGCTTCAGCCTGTACGGCGAGCGCGTGGGCGCCCTGTCCGTGGTGGCCTCCGACAAGGAAGAAGCCGCTCGCGTGCTGTCGCAGCTGAAGATCGTCATCCGCACCAACTACTCCAACCCTCCCACCCATGGCGGCGCCGTCGTGGCAGCCGTGCTGAACAACCCTGAGCTGCACGCTCTGTGGGAGAAGGAGCTGGGCGAGATGCGCGTGCGCATCAAGGCCATGCGCCAGAAGCTGGTTGACGGCCTGAAGGCTGCCGGCGTGACCCAGGACATGTCCTTCATCACCACCCAGATCGGCATGTTCTCGTACTCCGGCCTGTCCAAGGACCAGATGGTGCGCCTGCGCTCCGAGTTCGGCGTGTACGGCACCGACACCGGCCGCATGTGCGTGGCTGCGCTGAACAGCAAGAACATCGACTATGTCTGCAAGGCCATCGCCGCCGTGATCTAAGCTCACGATTCGGGGCTTCGGCCCTGAAGACCAAAGAGCAACGGACTTTTAATCCGTTGCTCTTTTTTTATGGCTGCTTCAGTGTCCACCTATTAATTGATAGCTGCCAGCGCTCTTCCCATATCGCTTTCAGGCAGAAAATTATCTAAAAACCTTGTAAACCAAGCGCAGCAAGCTATCAAAATCTTTATCAGGCGCTCAGTCCCCAGATGGCCGAGCGCATGGACAGCGCCGCATACTGGTAGGCCGTGTTGAACACGCGCGGCGCTTCGCCCTCCTGCACGGCACCTGCCGCATACAGCAGAGGCAGATAGTGGTCGTGCGTGGGATGGGCCAGACGGGCCTGCGGACCCCAGTCCAGAAAGGTGCTCAAATCAGCCAGATTGCCGCTGTCCAGACGCTGCTGCACTTCGGTGTCGAACTGTATCGTCCAGTCATAGGCCTGGTTGTCGCTGGCACTGCGCTGCATGGCGCGCAGGTTGTGCACGATATTGCCGCTGCCCACGATCAGCACGCCGCGGTCGCGCAGCGCGCGCAGTTGCCGGCCCATCTCGAAATGCTTTTCGGGCGCCAGCCCATAAGGCATGCTCAGCTGCATGACGGGAATGCTGGCCTCGTGGAACATGGGCAGCAGCACCGACCAGGTGCCATGGTCAAAACCCCATTTCTGGTCCACCAGCAAGGCCGATCCGTCCAGCGGCGAATGCAGCTCGGCCGCCAGTTGCCTGGCCACCTCGGGCGCACCGGGGGCCGGATATTGCTGGTCGAACAGCTCTTGCGGAAAACCGCCGAAGTCATGAATCGTGCGCGGCTGGGCCATGCCGGTCAGCGCCCAGTCGGACTCGGTCAGCCAGTGGGCCGAGACGCAGAGAATCAGCTGCGGCTCAATGCCCTTGGCCGTCAGTTCCTGGCCCAGCGCCTTCCAGCTCTGGCGCCAGTGCGTGTCCTCGATCACATTCATGGGACTGCCGTGGCCCAGGAACATCACCGGCATGCGCGGCGAAGGCTTGAGCTGCTGCAACAGTTGCTCGGGCAACAGGGAAGAAGAAGTGGAGTTCATGGAAAAAGCCTTCCAGCCCCCGCCGGCGGCCAGCACGGAGGCAGCGCCCAGGGACAAAAGCGTACGTCTACGCATCTCGGTCAATCGAACACGCCCCTAGGGGCGTTTTACAGATAGGACAAGCTTGCCACAGCGCAACAGCGCCTGAAAGCACCGCCTCCGCAACAGACTGTCCTGAAAGTGCCAGGGTCAGGGCCCGGCTTGCACTACAAAAGCAGTTGTACAAGCACGACTCACGCCAAACAGGCTCAGGCAAGGGCTTCGCTTCAAGCAAGCCATCCTGATGCCACCCTGGCTTGCACAAGTCCAGACAAGGAATACTCCCACTCATGCCCAGAACCGCCATTCAACCCCTGCAAGGAATTCGCATACTGAGCCTGGCTCTGAACCTGCCCGGCCCCGCCGCACTGTGGCGCTGCGCCGGCATGGGAGCCGATTGCCGCAAGCTCGAGCCTCTGGCACCCGGCGCAAGCCGCAGCGCCGACCCCATGGGCCTCTACTGCCCCGATGCCTACGCGCAGATGCATGACAGGGTGCAAACCCTGCAGGCCGATCTCAAGACCGCCGAAGGCCAGGCCAGTCTGCATGCGCAATTGGCCCAAACCGATGTGCTGCTGACCTCGTTCCGTCCATCGGCCCTGAGCAAGCTGGGCCTGGGCTGGGAAGCCCTGCAGCAGCGCTACCCTGGGCTGTCGCTGGTGCGCGTGGTCGGCAGCGCGGGCGAGCTGGCCGATGTCCCCGGCCACGATCTCACCTATCAGGCCGAAGCGGGCCTCGTGCACAGCACCGCCCTGCCCCCCAGCCTGTTTGCCGATATGGCGGGGGCGCTGATGGCCAGCGAAGCCGTGCTCCAGGCCGTGCTGGTCAGCAGCCGCAGCGGGCGCGGCATACTGCGCGAGGTCGGACTGGCCCAGGCGGCGCAGTGGCTGGCCCTGCCCTGGCACTGGGGCCTGACCCAGCCCGCAGGCGATGTCGGCGGCGCCCATGCGGGCTACCGCATCTATCCCTGTGCCGACGGCATCGTGGCCGTGGCCGCGCTGGAGCCTCACTTTGCCCAGCGCCTGTGCGAAGCGGCAGACCTGCTGTTCAGCCATCCCGCCGATATGCGCAAGCCCGAGATCCATCAAGGCGTGGCCCGGTTTCTGGCCGCCCGCAGCTGCACGCAACTGATGCAGCTGGCGCAGGAGAAGGATATTCCCCTGCACGCCCTGCCCCAAACCTGAAGCAAACCAGAACCTGTTTACGCTCCCCCTGCGCGCTAGGGCCTTCGCGGAATGGGATGCTAGGGGGCGGCCCCCCCCGCGCGATACCGCAGCAATAGTGGTGCTATTGCGAGGATTTGCGCGGCCGGTGAGGCAACGCCGCAGACCGCCCCTGACCGGGCGTCCGCAAAGGCACTAGCCTGGGCGTTTTTCAAACGCGTATTTCTCGGTATCGACCTCGCCCTGGCCTTGCAGCGCATAGCGGTCGCCCGCAATGGCTTCGGGCTTGAAGATGTCATCGAGCTCGGCCAGCAGCTCGGCATCGAGCTTGACGCTGCCGCCGCGAATGTCTTCGTGCAGATGCTCCACGCTGGTGGTGCCGGGCAAGGCAATCACATGCTCGCCCTGGTGCAGCACCCAGGCGATGGCCAGCTCGGCCAGCGTGCAGCCAGCCTTTTCCGCCACGGCCTGCATGGGCGCGAGCAGGCGCAGATTCTGCGCATAGGCCTCGCCGGCAAAGCGCGGCATGGTGGCGCGGATATCGCCCTTGACCAGGTTGTCCACCTGCTGCAGCTTGCCGCTGAAGAAGGCGCGGCCCATGGGACTGAATGCCACATAGGCAATGCCCAGCTCCTTGCAGGCGGCGAGCGTGCCCAGCTCCGCATTACGCGACCACAGCGAATATTCGCTTTGCAGCGCGGCAATCGGGTGCTCCTTGTGCGCGCGGCGCAGCGCATCGACGCCCACTTCCGACAGACCCAGAGCGCGAACCTTTCCCTCTTCCTTCAGGCGTGCCATCTCGCCCACCGACTCCTCGATGGGCACGTTCCTGTCCCAGCGATGCAGATAGTAGAGATCGATCACATCGGTGCCCAGGCGCTTGAGGCTGTCTTCGCAGTTCTGGCGCAGGGTTTTGGGACGACCGTCGATGACGCGGCGCATCACGCCGTCTTCGCCGCGCACGCCGGCCATGCCGCATTTACTGGCCAGGGTGATGTGGTTGCGATGGGGCTTGAGCACGGGTCCGATCAGCGATTCGCTGGCGCCAAAGCCATAGAGCGCGGCAGTGTCGAACAGCGTGACGCCCGCGTCCAGTGCCGCATGCAGCACGGCGTGCGATTGCTCGGTAGAGACGGGGTTGCCGTAGGCATGGCAGAAATTCATGCAGCCCAGCGCGACATTGGCGACGCTGAATGGGCCTAGTGGTCGGTTTTGCACGGATGCTCCTTGAGGATGGCAAAGTTAAAGCATTTATAGCCTATAGCCCATATGAACAGAGCGTTTAAAGCTATAAATTTCAAAGCAAAAACAGCAAAGGCCGGAGCATGCCCCGGCCTTTGTCTGTCTCAATCGATCACCGGGACTTATTCGGCGTTGAGTTGCTGCTCCAGGTCGTGCAAGACCTTGTAGCAGTTGAACACCTGCTGCACGCTGGAGTTGGGCTCGCGGCCTTCACGGATGGCGGCGAAGAATTCGCGGTCCTGCAGCTCGATGCCGTTCATGGACACATCGACCTGGGACACGTCGATCTTCTCGTCCTTGCCGGTGTACAGATCGTCGTAGCGGGCCAGATAGGTGCCGGTGTCGCCGATGTAGCGGAAGAAGGTACCCAGAGGGCCGTCATTGTTGAACGACAGGCTCAGCGTGCAGATCGCGCCGTTGGCGGCCTTGAGCTGGATGCTCATGTCCATGGCGATGCCCAGATCCTTGTGAATCGGGCCTTGCACGGCGTTGGCCTTGACGATGGGGCTGCCGGCCTGGTAGGCGAACAGGTCCACGGTGTGGGCGGCATGGTGCCACAGCAGGTGGTCGGTCCAGCTGCGGGCCTGGCCCAGCGCGTTCATATTGGTGCGGCGGAAGAAGTAGGTTTGCACATCCATCTGCTGGATGTTGAACTCGCCGGCTGCTATCTTCTTGTGCACCCACTGGTGGCTGGGGTTGAAGCGGCGGGTGTGACCCACCATGGCCACCAGACCGGTCTGCTTTTGCAGCTCGGCCACTTCCTGGGCGTCCTTCAGGGCATCGGCCAGAGGAATCTCGACCTGCACATGCTTGCCGGCCTTCATGCAGGCAATGGCCTGCTCGGCGTGCATCTGCGTGGGCGTGCAAAGGATCACGGCATCGACCTCGGGCAGCGCCAGGCTTTCGGCCAGATCGGTTGCCACATGCTTGATGCCGTATTTGTCGGCCACTTCCTTGGTCTGGTCAAAGCGGCGACCGACCAGGGAGACGACTTCCACGCCGTCGATGTTCTTGATGCCGTCCAGGTGCTTGATGCCGAAGGCACCTGCGCCAGCCAGCGCTACTTTGATGGTCTTGCTCATGATTGGGATCTCCGTAGAGCCGCCTCAAGGAGGCGAAGCCCCCACAGGGGGCAGTGAATACGCGAAGCAGCGAACGTGGTGAAACGTTTACTGATTCTCGAGGATCAGATGGCCCACCGCG